>NZ_AYTV01000011.1:0-7443 GCF_002752615.1 Mesotoga sp. H07.pep.5.3 | reverse complement strand
TTGTGTATCATGCCGGGCGCACCGGATCCCGAAACAAGTTCGGGATGACCCTGAACATAGGCCCTGAACAAGACCCCAAACAGAATTGCTGAACAAGGCCCCAAACAAGAGGCCCCAAGCAGGATCCCTGAACAGGAAAATTTAAGGGCAGGCTAATTGGCGCAGGCTTTCAGGACAGGCTCTACGAGATGACATCTCAGGGGCTGACAGGATGACAAAAAAAGCCCGCGGAGAACCGCGAGCCTCAAACTTCTGTCTTCATTTTCAAGTAGTTTTGCAGTCTTCTCTCGTCGAGAATTCCGTTGGCCACAGCCTCCCGAACCGCGCATCCCGGTTCGACGGTGTGGGTGCAGTTTCTGAACCTGCACTTTACGGAAAGTTCCACTATATCCTCAAATGCTTCGTCAACACCTTCGGTTCCAGTTATTGCAAACTCTCTCATTCCGGGAACATCTATGATTCTCCCTTCATCAGGGAGAAGATGCACCTGTGAGGAAGTGGTCGTATGCTTTCCCTTGTGTGTGGAATCGCTTACTTCGCCCGTTCTAACGTTTGAATTGCAAATCGCGTTTACTAGAGAGGATTTTCCGACGCCGGAACTTCCGGCCAGAACCGAAGACCTGCCCTGAAGAGCCGACTTGACCTCTTCCATGCCGGCGCCTGAGACGGTACTCGTGAGAAAAACCTGGTATCCGAGATCACGATATTTCTGGATATCCGCCTTCGTTTCTTCAGATAGGCCCAGGTCGGCTTTGTTAAAGACAATGGTCACGTCAAGATCCGAACCTCTCGCTGCAGTAATGTACCTTTCTATCAAGCTCTTGTGGTAAGGAGGATCCTTTATCGCCACGACAATAAGAACCTGATCAACGTTTGCAGCGATAACCTGATGGAGATGTCTCCCTTTTTTGCCAGCCCCTTTCCTGATAAGACATTTCTGACGGGGAAGAACCTCGGTAATTATTCCCTGGTCGTTATGAAGCCTTTCAAAAAACACCCTGTCGCCAACGGCAACAACGTTCTTCTCTGTTCTTTCCTTTTGAAGAAGCTTTCCTTTGAGAAGACAGCGGAAGAATTCGCCTGACTCTGATCTTACTTCTATCATGCCTTTTTGAACATTAGTTACCTCACCATTCATGATTGACCTCCAATTATTCGAGTTGGTTGAGAGAAAGAAAAAACCACGGGTTCTTACCGCCGTGGTTGAATAATCGGAAGAAATCGCCCTTCAGCGATCAATTTCCAAAAGAAGCGCGGTGTAAAAACCCATGGGGACAAGGAAACAATCAAAGATATAGGCCATTTACACCACCTCCTTTATGGAACCATCAATTATATAACATGATTTGCTTATTATGACGCCCTGTTGAGTAGGTTTAATTATGATGCCTTACGCCGGTATTTCTGGGGCTGATTCGAATTGTCTTGATGTTTTTTGTTATTGAAAGCCTTGCTTTAGTAAAAGTCTTTCCCGGATTGGAAAACGTGAGAACATCTCAATCTAAATGAATTCTTTTAGAGAATGCAGAATTGCTATCCATCATCCTTTCGTCGAGGAGAATAGCTGCATGTTCTGCCATAATGTTGCATAATCTTGTTGTAAATGACATATAGATGTAGTATTGAAGGACTAGTATTTTACCGACCGGTAAGTAAAAAACTATTGGGGGTGTTATTCATGGGTATTGTAGAAAGTATGAAGACTTCCATGCTAAGACAAGCAGGGAAGTATGTTGGTTCAGTCGTCAGGAATTCTTCTACTGAGAATATTGCAAGATTATTTGGCACTGTTGCTGCTTTGACGAAAGAACCAACAAAGAGCGGTCTAAAGAAACTGACGCAGATGGCCAAGGAAGAGCATCCAATGATCGTGTCCTGGCAAAATGTTTTCAAGAGATCTAGCCCTAAGGCAGTAGAAAAGGCTATGACGAACTTGGTTGTTAACGAATTTGCTCTCGGAGAGAAGATTCGTCAGGAAAAGATGCTTGAGCATGAGGTCGTCATTCCCAAGCTGGTTGTTATAAGCCCGACCTACGCCTGCAATTTGAACTGCGTGGGTTGCTATGCCGGTCTCTACGGAAGAAAGTATCAGCTTTCGAAGGAAGAGGTCAGTTCAATTATCAGACAGTCAAACGAGCTGGGCATTTACTTCTTCATAATTACCGGCGGAGAGCCTTTTGTATGGCCGCATCTTCTCGAAATTTTTGAAGAGTTCAACGATTCTTACTTCCAGGTCTACACCAATGGTACTCTTATCACGAAGGAAGTCGCCCAGAAACTCGCCGAACTAGGTAATGCGACGTTTGCCGTCTCGGTAGAAGGCTTTGAAGGCGAAACCGACTGGAGACGTGGAAGAAATGTCTTCCAGAAGGTCAGGCAGGCCTGGACAAATCTGCGAGAGGCAGGAGTAATTTACGGTACCTCTGTTACTGCGACCAGGCTGAACCACGAGGTAATGATGAAGGACGAGTTCTGGCAGTTCCTGAAGGACGAGGGTGTTTCTTACGCCTGGGTCTTCCAGTTCATGCCTGTTGGTATGAATCCCTCCATGGATCTTGTTCCTACTCCGGAGCAGAGATACGAGAGATTCTACAAGACCGAGCAAGAGAGGCTCGGTGGTGATTTCGCATTCGTTGCTGACTTCTGGAATCATGGATTCCTTACGAATGGTTGTCTGGCCGCCGGCGCGAAGTACCTTCACGTCAATGCAAAGGGTTACGTAGAACCATGTGTATTCCAGCAGTTTGCCGTTGATAGCATCAGGGAGAAGAGTCTTCTCGAAGTTATCAAGTCACCGTTCTTTACCGCGTACAAGAGAATGGTGCCCTACAGCAACAATCTTTTCAGACCCTGTCCAATCATTGACAACCCGAAGGTCCTAAGGGCAATGGTCAACAAGTTCCACGCCATTCCTCAGCATGATGGAAGCGAGAACGTTGTTACGGAGCTTGCCGGTCAGCTTGACGAACTCGCCGAAGGCTGGAAGAAGTACGCAGACAAGCTATACTACGAGGAAGGTTTTGCCGAAACCCATCCCGCACACAGGGGCGTGTACGATTTTGATGTTAGAATGAGAAAGTACGCTAACAACGAAGAAAAGCTTGCTATAGACAAAAAACCTTGAGGGGATGGTGGATCCGGTGCGAGCAAAGTTATCTTCTAGAGAGAGGATTATAAGAGCCGCCCGGAAGGCCTTTGCGGAGAGAGGTCACGACGGCGTCAGCATGTCTGAGATTGCGCAGATGGCTGGAGTGAAAAAGGCACTTATTTACTACTACTTTCCGAGCAAAGAGGATCTTTTTTACGAAGTTTGGCAATACTCTATTGACGAGCTCGAAGATCATGTCTTTTCCGAAACAAGCGACGAGAACGTTTATGTCTCAAAGCTCAAGAGGATTCTGAGATCGTACATAGATTTCATAACGAGCAAAAATGAGATCAAGAAAATCATGGATCAGGAACGCGCGAACCTT
Organism: Mesotoga sp. H07.pep.5.3; assembly: GCF_002752615.1. NCBI lineage: Bacteria > Thermotogati > Thermotogota > Thermotogae > Kosmotogales > Kosmotogaceae > Mesotoga > Mesotoga sp. H07.pep.5.3. Next base: position 3,970 of record NZ_AYTV01000011.1, on the reverse strand, counting down.
AGCAGGGAAGACAACGAGTCCTGGAAGAGAGTTAGAGACAGATACGAAGCCTTGAAAGAGAAGTTGTCGTCGGCCATAAATGATGCAAAGGCTGCTCAGGAAATCTCGATGGACGTCGATCCAGATAGCGCAGCAGACCTTATATTGAATGGTTTCAGTATAACGGAAGACCCTGACGGGCTAGAAAGCATAAGAGAAATAATCTGGAGGGGCCTGGTTAGCAACTCCGGAGAGTAATAAGAAAGAAGAGAGAGGGACTCAGTCCCTCTCTTTTTTTGTGCCTCTTCGCTTGAAGTCGAGAACTTCTCTGAATTTGGAATACTTTTCCTCGAAGTTCTTCCCTGAAATCTGAAGAAACTTCAGATAAAGCACGTCCAGGATCATCAGCTGCACTATACGAGTTATGAGACCACCCTCCGGGAAGATCAGCTTTGAGTAATAGCTTTCGAGATTCACGTTAGAGTAGCTGCTCAGCCTTGATCCCGCAGGTGTTATCGTGATTACCGAAGCTCCCGTCTTCTCGGAAAACTTCAGCGCGTCTAACAAGTCTACCGAAGTTCCAGTGCTGGATATAGCAACAACGACAGAATCATCTTTCAAATTGTATGCAGATATCATCTGCTCGTATCCGTTCTCTATCAGCTTGACTCTTTTGCCGCTTTGCAGCATCTTCAGGTAGAGATCGTGTCCCGCTACTGCATCGAAACCGAACGCGTAGATGTCTATATTTTCGCTCTCGACCAGAAGCTCTGCCGCCTTCTTTAAGTCGTCTTCGTTAAGACGGGAATAGGCTTCACGAATTGTTGAGGAAACGAGGTCCTCGTAGGCGTTCAGGTCATCGATCAGAATGGTTGACTTTTCCCGCTGCACAAGCACGTTAAGCTGACTGGCGACAGCTAATTTCAGCTGCGAGTAACCGGTGAAACCCATCTTCTGCGCGGCCTTTACGACCATCGATGGAGACACATTCAACCTTGAGGCAAGATCGTTTACGGAAAGCTCCAGCGCCTCTTCGGGATTTGTCATGATGAAGCTGGCTATCTTCTCTTCCGTCTGAGTGAATAGTGCTAAGGCTTCATTGTAGGACTGTATAAGGCTACTCATTATTGATCTTTGGCAGTCCTTCCGCTTTTATTTTTTCGAACCATTTGGCAAGCTCGGCACGAATGTTTTCCGGAACATTACTCACGAAATTTGGATCATCGTGAGTATAATCGATCATTCCTTCTGCAATTCCAACTCTCTTGGAAGTACCGAAGGGAAGTGTTCCGGCTTTGGCATCTGCGATAGTATTCTTCACCAAAACGTCTATGTGCTTCAGGAAACTCCCAAGAATAACGGAGGGATTCAAAGCGATCATGTTAGAGTCGACCGTGATCACATATTTGCCTCTGACCGAGGCTTCTTCAATGACTCCTATGCCACTGCCACCAGCAATGGAGAGGATAACGTCTGCTCCGGCATCGAACTGCTTCGCAGCGAGTTCACTCCCTCTAGAGGGATCCGACCAGCTACCCACAACACCGAAAAACACTCGAATCGAAGGATCAACCGCCTTTACGCCATTCTCGAAAGAGGGTCTCATGACATTGGTCATCGCTGGGTAAGTGTCCCCTGCGATCAACCCCACCACTTTCTCTTCATTTGCTCCTGGCAAACTGCTTGAAGTTATCAGCCCTGCGAAGATTCCGGCAAGAAAGGTCATTTCGTCGTCTCTGAAAGCCACAGAATAAGTGTTTGGAAGAGGGTTCTCGATAATCCCGTCCAGTAATGCGAACTTCTGGTTTGGGAACATTTTGGCGACTTTATTTACGCTTGCCGGCATACCTTCGGTGAAGGTCATGAGAAGATCGTACCTACCCAATGCCGCAAGGCTGATGAGCATTTGCTCCCATTTGGACTGGTTGTATCCGCCTTCGACGATCTTGATCTCTATCTCCTCAGAGGCCATTTCAAGCGCACCCTTTTGTACAAGTTCGTAAATGGCGTTTCCTCCGATCTCTCCCGTGATAAGAATCCCTACGCTGAACTTCGAAGCGGCAAATGTAACCGCCAATAGCAGGGAAAAAAGAAGTATTGCTCTTCGCATCTCTTCACGCTCCTCTAGCTTCATGCGTTTCGATTATAGTTCTTTCGAAGGAAATTTTCAAGAGCGCGAATTATATTCTTGATTTGGATTACATTGTAGGTGAAGAATCAGGGGTAGACCTCTTCATGACATAACCATTGTACTGCTTGATGTTTTGATCGAGAAGTTTTACCATTTCCGCCGAGTTGATAAGCCAGTTCAGGGAGAAGTCCTCGACAAGTTTTGCCACACGAAATTGAATCTCTTCAAGGTCCTCGCCCGCCATGTATGAGTGATAGGCATATGACCACACGTGAGGCGTCTTCGGACTGGAAGCTTCAATCTTTTCGAGATCAGCCTCAGCCATCGAAGAATAGACATGTACATAATCACCTGGAGAATCGACCTGCCAGCCATCTTCGGTCCAGGTGAAGAATCTCTTGAATACCGAAAGCTCGGTCTCTTCCTGAGCCTTTACCATATGATCGTCAACGACTATCAGTTCTACTGTCCCATCGCAGTCGAGATCGACGATATTCTCTGCGCGAGTGGGGTCCAGCGCCACGGTCAAGGAGTAGACCTCTGAATCGATTACAGTAATATAGTAGGCACCCAAAGGAGTCGAGTAATCGTCTGTGAGGAACCTGAAGATCGTGGTCTTCTGTCCTGGGAAGGGAACGTCACTAACTATAACCGGCGACATGATCGTTTTTCCTGCCAGGGTATCTACAACGACACCCTCTTTGTAGAACTTCACCACATCTGCGATTCCCATTACCGGATCGCCAGCCTCAAACTCAAATGCGATTCCTCCAGGCAGAAGGCTGTCCGAGTAAGGCTCATATTTCCAGGTCAATGTGCTTTCAGTTGATTCCATTTCAAATTGCGTGGCCTGAGGTGTAATTGAAGGCATGGCTGGATCCTGGTGTGATACTGTGCTCACCGGAGTTGGGGGAATCGGTTGCGAAGGAGTCAGTTCGGCTGCGGGATCGTCATCAAAAAAGCCGTCAAGGGAAAAGAGATCGTCGAAAGAATCCATGGCGAGAATCTCGCGCGCGAGATCTTCGAAGTAAGTAGTTACGGTAGCATCAGCATAGTCTGTAAAATCGTTGTTCCCCGCCAGACTTGAAATCGATATAAAGATAAATAACATCAAGAAAAAGAAATAAAAGTGATTCCTTCTCATACTGACCAATCTCCCACACCGTAATTATACGCCATTTCATTACGCATGAGCCCAGCTGACTCCGCTAACCGTGAACTGCCCGAAGAAGTCACCCACTTCCTTTTTTTTGCTAAGAGGGTAAAAAAGTCCCTCTCTTTTTCATTCCTTGTTGCCTGCCCTAAAATCCATTTGCTTTGTCATCGCGTAGAGCCTGCCCCAATTAGCCTGCCCTGAAGCCTGCCCCAAAATGCTCCTGTTTGGGGTCTCTGTTCAGGGATCCTGTTTGGGGGTCTTGCACGGGATCTCGTACCTAAGAACCACTGAACGCTGTGAAAACCGAGAAAGAGCACATCGGAGACGTTCGCATTGCTCACGAGAAGATGAGAGAGAAAATAGGAACTGACAGGGTCCATTAGAGCCGCTGAACGCTTAAGAACGAAGACCCGCTGTGCGCTGATAAGATCAAACCCGGATCCCGAACTAAATTCGGGATGACAATGAGAGGGACTTCCAAAAAGTCATGACGGGAATGATAGCAAACGTCATTTCGAAAACGCCTAAATCGGTCATGCTGAACTTGTTTCAGCATCTCCGGCTAGCTATTCTTCTATTAGAAAAGTGCTCGAATTGTATCATTGGCCCTTGCTGACTTCTTGCCAAAGGTCTCTAAGTTCTGGATTCGATTCTTTAATGAGGTTCAACTTCCATTCTCTTCTCCAGTTCTTCAACTGCTTTTC
>NZ_AYTV01000010.1:0-25728 GCF_002752615.1 Mesotoga sp. H07.pep.5.3 | reverse complement strand
AGAATTCAAGTCATAGCTTATATATCTACAACAGACGTGAGGAGAATCGTCAGTCCCTATTTTCGCTCTCGTCTTCTCGTGAGCGAAGCGAACTCTCGACAATGAATTTTCTCCGTTATCTCTTTGGAGGAACGGGATGCTGAAACAAGTTCAGCATGACAAATTATCGTGTTTTTAGAATTAGCAAACGCTGTCATACCCTTCACGACTTTTTGGAAGTCCCTCTCCATGTCATCCCGAACTCGTTTCGGGATCAGGTTTTGATTTTATCAGCGCTAGCGGTTCATGGGTATGAGATCCCGTACAGGAGCACTACGGGATGACAGCACAAGGGCGTTGCAGTTTACGAGACTTCTTTGATCAGCCTTGAAGAGTTTGCCTAACATTCAGTGCTTTCCATTTGAGCATAGGCAGCTTCTTGATTCTATCTACGAGTTCTTTGTCATCGGTAATGATTTCTGGTCTGATTTCGCCTTTTTCGTTTAGGATTCTTAAGAATTCTCTTTCATTGTCTTTCAGAGGCATCAAATAGGAGATTACTTTCTGGCAAGATCTTTCGATGTCACTGGCAAGAGTGTCGAGTTTTTCTTTGTCAAGTGTGCCTCTTAGAAGTGGCAGCAATCGTTTTTTCAGGTCATTCTTGTTTACTCGAAGTGATTTTACGTCTATTTCGAGCCAGTTTTTTCGATTCATCCCCCCAAAAACCGTAAAGGCAAGCCGGAGTTTTTCAAGATCAAGGGTGTATATTTGCTTATCAAGCAAATATACATCATAAAGGTCTCTGCTTGTTTCTCGCGAAAAGCAGGCCGCGATTTTCGAGGCGAAAACTTCCAGCTTGTTTACTAATGGAACTCTGCGAGCTATTTGACTACCTAGCTGCCTTGAATCCATTGTTTCTATTTCAAACAGTGGAACCCTCATCATGTAGTTTATGTCAATAGACAGGTTTCCTCCAGAAGATAGGGAGCTTACGTACCTCAATGAATAAGAGCTGGCCGCTTGTGAATCCCTTTTGTTTCTTATGGACAGGCTCTCTTCAAGGCATACTGATTCTATGATGTTCTCAAAACCGTTTCTGTCACGGTCGAGTTCTTCTCGAGTGGGTGATCCAATATAGTTGATATCTATATCTACCGACAATCTTGGAATTTCCAGGAAGAACAGACTTATTGCCGTTCCCCCCTTTAGGGCGAAACTTCCTGCAAGTCGATCGATATTTGATGCGCGATCAAGCCATGAAAGCAGTAGAGAGACTTTCTCAATAATCTCCTGCCGATAACCCGTCTGACCGGATAATCTGGACAGAGTCTCCCTGGATATTCTCATTGTTCTTCCCAGCTTTCATTCAATATGTATTCAGGAATTACGAGATTCCATTCCTTTACCAACCTAGCTCTGTCAACTCGTGATCGATCAAAGTAATGCAGCGAAACGGGGATCATTTTTTTCAGTTCTCTCAATAGAGTCTGGTCATTGTTTGTGATTTTCGGATGTCTTTGTAAGAAGAAGCCTACTTTGGCGCTCGTGGTAGAGTTGTCAAGCGCTCTCAGATACTTCAGCAGGTTTTCGATGTTTAGATACTCGGTCATTTTGAGGGAACGCCAGACCTCTTCAATTCCGCCACATAGATTGGGTCTATCGAGCATATCTGCAAATGTTCTTTCTCTACTGGTTATAAGAACGTTTATACCGTTTATATCCACTTGTTCCGTGAGTAGGAAGTAGCTGTCTGAGCGAAGCAGCTTCTGAGAAGGGTGAGTCGGTATGTATTCGATTTCCCTGAACACTAAAGGATGCACACTCTTCATAGTTAAGAATGTTCTGGTACTGAAAAGCGAGTAGGTATTCCCATTGAATTCCTGAGCCGTATGATAGGCAAGAATCGCATCCTCTGTTCTCTTTGCTGCAATGAGAAATGAATCCGGGGCGAATTGTTCTGCCTTCTGGTTTAGGGGTACCACTGCGTAGAGGCCACGACAGATTTTGAGGACACGGCCTCTCTTAACGTGATAATTCAGAAGAACGCTGTAGTTCTCAAGACTCTTCGCTTCATTCTTCTTCAGAAATTCTTTTAGTTCACGAGTCGTGAAGACCGGTGATTCTTCAAAAAAAAGTTCTAATCGCACTTGGTCCCCTCTCCCTTACTTGACATCCAGTGGCATATAGTATAAATATTTTATATTTGTAGGTGATCCATGTCAAGCACAATGATAAAGTGGAACGAGCTGGGCCTGGGGTGTGGGGTCTAGGCTCTCCCAAGAGCAGAAGTGATGCCTTATAGAACATTGGACGCATTGCCGGCAAAGGCCTTGCCGGGACGCAATGCACTGAGGAACATCAGTGGACGCAAGGCTGGCGAAGAACCTTTGTAGAAGTGAGGCTCGCTGGCGCGAGGAAGTGATGCCCGCAGGATCAGCCGGGGAAGTGAGGCCGACTGCGTCGGGAAGTGATGCTGGCGCTTACGTGCCAGGAGGCAAAATAGAGCCAGTCTGCTAACGCACGCCAGTCAGGCTCCGCCTGGCCAGTCTCGCCTTCGGCGAGGCCAGTTCCGCTTCGCGGGCAGAAGAGAGAATGTATCGAGAAAAAGCACGATGAGACTCTCGCTCCGCTCGCGAGAAGAAGAGAATTGATAATCTTGACCGTCGACGGTCCACGTCGTCCGAGGTCGTTGTAGAAAGCGTCAAGATCCGTCACGAACTTGTTTCGCTATCAGTATCATATGGGAAATAGAACGTGTTTTCGAGGCAGGGGACTTTGACTTCAGGTCATCCGGCGCGCTTCTAAAAATAGGGACTCTATTATTCGAATAGACGTGGACAGACGTCAGGAGCTCGTCAGTCCCCTATTCGAAATGCTACGGGATGACAATGTCAGACGATTATGCGATTCTTTTGTAGGGGCGAACGGCTGTTCGCCCGAAAAAGGTCTTGGTTAAAATATCTGCATTTACGCGAAAAATGAGACCATAGGAGCCGGTCAGTCCCTATTTTCGCTCTCGCTTTCTCGCGAGCCAAGCGAACGTCTAGTCAATGTCCTTTCTCGATTGATCCCATCGGACGTAGGACTCCCTTTCTCTCGGATGGCTGACGAAGGACATTTCTTTGAGGCGTGTAGCGCTTCTCTGACGATATTCTGTGCTAACTATTTACAATGACATGGGGGACATCAAGTGGGAGGGTCGCTGAACAATATCGGGGATTCAGTTATTCTATCCAGTCTTGCAGCTTCAATCCCGGAATTCTGCTGAAGTGTTTCATATTGTGCGTGACTAAAGTCATGTCATTTTCTATGGCTATACCGGCAATGAGAAGATCCATGTCATCCAAAGGCGTTCCGAGTCTTCTAAGATACGCGTAGTGAGTCGCAGCAATAGAAGCTGATTCAAGCGTAATAGGAAGTACTTCATTGAAAAGACAAAACTCCAGGAATTGCTCTATTTGTCTTGTCGCTTCAATGTGTCTCAAACCGCTGAGTATTTCGTAGTACGTTATTATGCTCAGATAGACTTTCTCGTGATCTGTTGTATATTCTTCCATTCTGGATACTACCGGAGAATGGCCGCGGAAGAACATGGAAAGTATGTCTGTATCCACAAGTGCTAAGTCAGACATTGCGCTCCCTTCTTGACTTTTCTCTTCGGTCTCTTAGTTCATTGATCATAGTGTTGTATTGATCCGAATCGATCTCTTTCCATGAACCTGCATAGTCGGTAATCGATCTTCTCTTTGGCTGAAGATCCGAAAGATCGGACTTACTGCTTCTGATTAGTTCCAGTAGCAGTTGAAGCTTGTCTTCAGGGATATTCTCAAGCTCGTCAATCATTTGCTTCCTGATGCTAGCCGGTTTCATAAGATCACTTCCCAAGAATTCTCGGTATTATTTTAACACGTGTTTGGAGCATAGCATTCATATCGAAAGGGCGAGACGGATGACAAGAGCGAGATCCCGTATAAGAGCACTACGGGATGACACCGCTAAACGTCATCCTGACAATGCTCCTGGTCAGGATCCCTGCCCCTCGCGAAAAAGGGACAGACCTTAGGACCCGGTCAGTCCCTATTTTCGCTCTCACCTTCTCACGAGCGAGGCGAACGTCTCGTCAATGCTCTTTCTCGGTTGTTCATAACGTTCAGCGGGCCTTTGTTGCTCCAGGAGGGCTATCTGACGATATTAGGTAAGTGAAGGAAGAGGAACCAGTGGCATCCGAATGTTATAGTGTATGATTAATTGTATGATATATTTGTACACGAGGTGGTCATGATGAAATATATTGCTACTCGAGATTTGAGAAGCAATCCCTCAGCAGTGTGGGAAACGCTCGATGAGGGATCCGAGGTTATCGTAACAGTTAATGGCAAGCCCAAAGCAATAATGATAAGAGCTGACGAGGATCTAGACTTCTTAATGAAGGCGATTTCGAGGGCAAAGGCGGAGCTCGCAGTTGAGCGGATGCGGCTTCTGTCTTTGAAGCTAGGTCTTAACAGGCTATCTGCAGAGGAAATTGATAGGGAGATAACGGAGAGCAGACAAGAAGACCGATGAGAATAGTCCTTGACACGAGTGTGCTTGTCTCTGCGCTCATCAATCCATACGGTAAGCCTGCTGCTGTATTGAATGCAATCCTTTCTAGGTTCGTCGTTCCGTGTTATGATGCAAGAATAATCCATGAATATGAAAGAGTTTTGCGGAGGCCCAGGTTTCAATTCTCGATCGATGATATACGCTCGCTCTTGGACTTCTTTCTCAGGGAAGGTTCTTTTGTGAGCCCTGAGCCTCTCTCTATAAAACTTCCTGATTTATGTGATTTACCTTTTGTCGAAGTTGCGCGCGCCTCCGATGCTCCTATCGTTACCGGGAAAGCAAAACATTTTCCCGAGGATTTGGTGAAAGTGATGAGTCCCGCAATGTTGGTGCACGCTATTCAGAAAAGAGATTAGAAGCTTCAAGAGGAGTATACGTCTATCGTCTCAACAGGCAATGAGATCGTTATCGTAATTTCAAGTTCTGAATGCTCGCTTTAGATCCGTTTGCAACGATAAATGTAACTCCATTAATTACATTCCAGTAATGTGGTTCTTCGTTGCGGAGTTAGGAGCTTTGCTCTTCGTTCGGTATAGCAATATGCGAAAGACCGGTTCTTCGACGCTGTGCCAAGGTTGTTGGTTGAGGAGCGCGAAGAAAGGGACGAGAAGCGAGAGATCCCGTGCAGACCCATCACGGGATGACAGAAGAGGCGCTCATTGGGGCACGCTCTCCCTTCACGTCATCCTGTCAATGCTCCTGGTCAGGATCCCTGTCCCTTGGAAAAATGGGACAGACGATAGGGGCATTTGGGAGCCAGTCTGCTAATGCAGGCCAGTCACGCTACGCGTGGCCAGTCTCGCCTTTGGCGAGGCCAGTTCTGGCTACGCTGGGCAAAAAGAGACGCATGTATAAGAGACGCTGAAGGCTGTACGCTGGAAAACGCAATTCTTCCACGCTAAGCGGCCACGTTCTTTTTCCTTCGTAATGAGCCCGAGAGAAAAGGGAGAGCGCGTTTCCTATATTTTTTGTGGCCTAATCATTCCAAATCTCCCAGTATTTTTTCATCCAGATTTACTATGAGCATCCATTTTGAATCCTTTGGCCCTTCATGTGTCATTGTTGGATCAAGATATAGATAGCTTCTTGTGTTGATAGCGGGTAGGTTTATATCTACATCTAGATAATCACACAAATAACCCAATCTCCGAATGACACCTGTATTATTGATTTTCTTTGTGTATTCAACAAGTCGGTATTTATCATATTCTCCACTTTTTATGGCTTTTGCCACTTCTACAATGCCACCACAGTATTGCGGTTTGTCCAGACAGTCTACTATTGTTTTTTCTTTATCTGTTATGTTTATTTGATCGTAATCGATCCAGGTATTTCCTATGCCGAAGAATTTGTGTTCTTTTATTCTTACTATCTTGTATTTAACACCCAAGATTCTCTTTTCCCGTATGTCCTTTCTTGAAGTTGTTTGAATGAATACGGTGTTTGGTATCTGTTCAGTTAATCCATAATGGTTCAAAGCAGACCAATACGCTATCGCATATGGGTCTACGAGCAATGACCCAATAAGGAATTCATTTACAGTATATCTGTCCTTTTCTCTTCCCAAAGGTATTATCAGATACTTTCCTCTCTCGATTCTTTTTATCCAGCCTCCTTTCTCCAGCCTAGAAAGCATTACCCAAAGGACATTTCTTTGAATATTGAATTCGTTAGCTATATCGTTTATAGTAAACACATCACCCTTTTTGGCTAATTTGTCTAGAATGTCTATTCTCATTTCAATACACCTACCTTACCCGATATGTTATGTTTTACGTATCGGATCAAGAAGTAGTTCTATTCATAGTTTAGCAGATTGTTCCTGTTTTTCAATTTAAAAGAACAGGGACCTGCAAGAATGATATGTATCGCATAAGAATAGGGGACTCCGTTATCCGGGAAGAGGGTTGGGAGCCGTCCTTTGAAAGAGCGGCATGAGGACAATCAGCAGCGGGTCTCGGGTTTTGGGTCTAGGGTATCGCAAGAGCAGAAGTGAGGCTCGCTGGCGCGAGGAAGTGATGCCCGTAGGATCATCCGGGGAAGTGAGGCCGACTGCGTCGGGAAGTGATGCTGGCGCTTACGCGCCAGGAACAATGCGAGGAGCCGCATACCGATCTTCCTGATGTGTGATCATATTCAGAATCATATTCTTCTTGTAGGGGCGAACGGCTGTTCGCCCGAAGGAACATCGTTGCAACTTCCGCGATGCAAGTTGCAAGAAGAGGAACCCAGCGTTTTTAGCAAGGCCAATGATAAGTGCCATCCCCTTCTCAAAGCGATCTTCTTTCAGCCTTTTATGCCATCCTGACAATGCTCTTGGTCAGGATCCCTGTCCCTCGCGAAAAAGGGACAGACCATAGGACCCGGTCAGTCCCTATTTTCGCTTACAGCGGTCAGCGGGTTTTCGTACTTCAGCGCATAGCGCTTCTTTGAACGGGATGCTGAAACAAGTTCAGCATGACAAATTATCGTGTTTTTAGAATTAGCAAACGCTGTCATACCCTTCACGACTTTTTGGAAGTCCCTCTCCATGTCATCCCGAACTCGTTTCGGGATCCGGTTTTGATCTTGTCAGCGCACTGCGGGTCTTAGAACGAGATTCTGAATCAAGTTCAGAATGACAAATTATCGTGTTTTCAGAATTAGCAAACGCTGTCATACCCGTCATGACTTTTTGGAAGTCCCTCTCCATGTCATCCCGAACTCGTTTCGGGATCTTGGTGTTAATCTTATCCAAGGACGGGTCCATGATCTTGGACGGACGACGAAGGACGGGTCCTATCAGCGTCAGCGGTTCTTAGAACGGGATGCTGAAACAAGTTCAGCATGACAAAAAATGATGTATTCGCAATACCCTTAGGCGGTCATCCTAGCGCTTCTGGCCAGGATCTAGGCCTGTATTCAAGGAAAGCGTGGGATCCCGTACAGGGGCATTAGGGGATGACAGAACAAGAGAAACTGACGAGTGATTGGGTTTGGAAGGCTGTTATTCTGATTTCATCATTATAAGAACAAGGGCCCTTTCGGGCCCTTGACCTGATTGAGTAGGGGTTTTATCTTTTAGAGCTGTGCTGATTTTCCGAATCCTCTGCCGAGTCCTGGTCCCTTTTCGCCAGAGGCGCCGTGCCTGTAGCCTGTTCCATCCTGGGCATTCTTCAGTTCTCTTACACCGTCATTCGGGCAGTTGTCATTTATTCCGTCGCCGTCTGCATCCACAAAGTTCTCACAGGTTGTGGGATTTTGAACTCTCTGCATCGTCTTCGTTCCATAGCCTACTGCCAATGTCATTCCACCGATCAGAAGAACCGCTATCGTAATTAACACTATCTTTTTCATCTCTTACACCTCCATATGATTTTTGGTACATACTCAGTCTACGGCCCGTTTCTTGGAGCCCGCTTAAAAGCCGCTTAGAGATTGCTTAGAGATTTTTGGAGGCACGATTCTGGTCAGAGGTGCCAAGAAGGAGGATAGAAGAGAAGATTTGCACGCTCTTCAAACCTTTTACGTCTGATCTCTTACATTTTTTTTACCAAGAACCTGGACACGATGTGTAGGAACGAAGAACTTAGTGCAAGCACCGGAACTATTATCTTCGCTCTTTGGGAAGAACTTGCGATAGTAGCGCGGAAGAACCGTTCTTTCTCTCTCTCGCTCTTATCTGATGTTGTCAAGACGTTGAGCGTAACCAAGAGGGGGCTTTGCTCCAGAGAGCATCACTCCCTTTGAATCAATCCGATCATGTGCCCTTCGGGATCGGTGAAAAAGGCAAGAATAGTGTTGTCAGATTTGAAAGGGCCTTGAAGTATCTCCTGGCCGTGGTCCTGAACCCGCTTTATGATCTCATTAATATCTTCAACTTCAATGTACAATGCCCTATGAGTCGGAAGTACACCTTTTCCGGTGAATATGCCACCGTTTATACCTTTGGGATCTCCACTCTTGAAAGAATGAAATCCCGTGTCGCTAACTTCCGTTTCCCAATCAAAGACTTCCTCATAGAACTCGGAAAGTGATTCACCATCTACTGCATTGATTTCCCAGTACACAACCGGCATTTTCTTTGCCATCTTAATTCCCCTCCAATTATTCAGAAATGCTTTGCAGCGTATTTGTGAGAGTCATTTTCTCTTTGGCAATCAGTTATCACGTAGTCTGCAAAGTAGATGCGTTGAAGACGGTGTTTTTTGTTTTTCAGCCTTCTCCTGTCGAAGAAGAAAGTCTCGACGGATGCCCATATGAAGACCCAGCTCGCAATGACGAGTATTTCGTGAAGCGCATAGGCATTGAAAGAAAGCTCGGAGAGCAGAGAAGCCGTCCCCATAGCAAGAACACCGAATATCATCAGGACAACGCTAACTCTGGAAAGCCTCCTCAGATCAAGATCAACGTAGTAAAGCAAAGGAATCAGCTGCTTTCTTATGGAGTCTTTTATCTTTTTCGAGGAATCGAGCAGATCACCGCAATCACAGTCGACCATCACAGTTAAATTACCTTTCAAAGGCAGATATTTGGTTTTCTCTTCAAGCACATCTATTGCTCTTTCCGCGTCATCGCCAGCAAGATCCGGTCCCCTTAGGTTGAGATGCACATGATTATCATCCGCGTTCTCGGAATAACTTCCGACTAGATTGCGTAGTTCATCGAGTTCGTTTCTCTTTTCCGTAGAGGTAGCCTTTTGCAAGTTCTTCATCTCCATCGGGTGAACTGGACTTTCTAATTATTCAATAACCCTTTTGTTATTCTTCCAAATGAATAATTATAAATCTAGTCAGGCATCAAAACGAAGTTAAGTGGGGAGTGCAAAATGCACAGTGAGCCGAAAAAGAACCTCTTGCAAACCATTTGACTCACTGCAACCAAGCAGTGTTCGGACATCACAGGTTTCCTAATCCCTTTCCTTTATAGGAGTGACAGCGACTTAGAGAGGTATTGTGACTTAAAAACAGCTGAATGATTATTCGAAGCGCTAGGGAAGCAAGATCTGGCTTGCAGTACTTCTGACAGTTTGACTTCATCGATTTCTATTCTACAAACAGAAATTCAGATCAAGAAGCTGCCATTCAAGCTGACTTAAAGGATTATAATCGGGCGGTCCCTTGGACGCTGCCTACTTATCCTTGTTCGCAAAGCTATGTCGACAAAAGAAAGAATTTAGAATGCACTTCGATCGTCCAGCTGATCTTGAAACATTTCAAGAACAATGAAAGCAACGGTAATTCACTCAGCTTAGAGAGCAAAACCCCTAAACCTAAACAAGACCACTAATGGCGCCATGAATACTTGTGTTCCGCGTCCGACCTGGTACCTTCAGTGACGGGATAGTCTAACAGCAACATCTCATTAGCTCTGTCAAAAGACGGGATTACTCCGAGCATGTGATTCCAAGTATTGATGAAGATCAGGGGCCTTCCATCCACAAATGTTATTACCTCTGGCATCAGGACCGCAGACCCGTGTAGATTCTTCGTATCATCAAAGGCGTGATCAGCTGCAAAAACACCCGGGAAATCTAGAGCAATTATCTTCCCATCCGAATCGAACCTGATGTAGAAAGTCTCAATATCCTCAATACGGCCATATTTGAAATAGCGGTAGATATCATAAAGGAAATTGATAACTGGACACGGGTAATCCTCATCGGTAAAGACTACAGTTATCTCGAGATTCATATTCTCTTCAGAAAAATCCGTCAAGACTTCAACAATTCCGTTCTTAGAATCACTTTGGGGCATGGAAAAAACCGGTAGCGGAATCTCAAATCTTGCGAACAATCCAATTGACAGTGCCAGGAAACATACCGTGAGCAATCTTCTCATATAACCTCATCCTCCATGAACAATTCTTCGCTTCTCGACTCATATTTTATACCCCATGTGCGCTCGAGTAACCATAAATACCGTACCCTTATGTTAGGCCAACTTTGGTAGCCTTTGAAGATGACTTTCCTCGGCGCGATCGACTACCGAGGTTTCAGAATGACATTAATTGATCAAAACTCGTTGAGCAATCTCATGCTTTCTCGTCTATACTGAAAGAAATCAACAGAATTTTCTTTTTGGGAGAGAAGATGTATATGAATGATAGTTTCACCGATGAAATCTCACAACGAGTAGCAAGAGCATATGAACAAATCGCCAAGACTCATTGTTCTTCAAAGTCCTACTCACTTGGCCACATCAAACTGAAGACGATAGAGCTCATTCATCTTATTCGCAAAACATTTTGCCCACAGCTTTCACATACCCAAACCGTTGGCGGGGAAGAACTACTATCGGAGGGTTTGAATACACTAAGGGAAATGATTATGGAAATACGACCTGAATTGGAAGAAGAAGGAGCGGGGCAAGTTGTGAAGGAGTTTTTGGCCGAACTACCCTCCGTTGCCTTGACTCTAGTCACAGACGTGCGGGCCGCATACGAAGGGGACCCCGCCGCCAAATCGGTGGAAGAAATCATGATTGCTTATCCCGCCTACGAGGCGATCAGCACTTATAGACTAGCACACATTCTTTACAAACTGGACGTTCCGCTGATCCCCAGGATAATGACTGAGTATGCTCATCAGAAGACTGGAATAGACATTCATCCGGGTGCAGCAATCGGGAATTATTTTTTTATTGACCACGGGACTGGAGTGGTCATTGGCGAAACCTGTACAATAGGTCACCATGTCAAGATATATCAGGGTGTAACGCTTGGTGCGAAAAGCTTCGAACTCGATGAAAATGGAAATCCGATCAAGGGAATCAAACGTCATCCAGACATCGGTAACCATGTCGTGATATACGCGGGAGCGACTGTACTTGGCGGAAACACCGTTGTGGGAGACAACTGCGTGATAGGAGGAAACGTCTGGCTCGTCCATTCGCTCAAGCCGGGAGAAAAAATCTACAGCAATCCATGATGCCTCTTCTGCGGACTCCATTATTTGCATTGCGTTAACGTAACAATAATGACAAGCCAGTCACCTTCGGTGGCAAGTCGCACTGCGTACGGCCAGTCTCAGCTTTCAGCTGAGCCCAGTTCCGGCTGCGGCGGGCAATGAGATTTGCTCATCGCTTCCTTCTTTTTGGATGGCACTTTCGAGAACTCCAGTATTTTAATTCATTACCAGCTTGAAGAGTCAAAGTTCTTCGGCAGATTACTGCCGTCCCTCACTTCATCAAAAACCTTCTGCACTCTCTTCAGCCATTCCTTTCCGCCCCTCAGGTTGAGCCAATCCCCTCTGAACTCTTCTGCAAGAGTCAGCGAATCGACTCTTTTCTGACTCCTGAAGTTGCCTCTTTCTGCTTTCTCGAAGCCCTTCTTATCGTTTTCTTCTTCCTCCAGCAGGTACTTGATGAAGTCAGGGCATTGGCGAAGAATGTTCAGAAGAATTTGTTCCGCTCTGTCTAGCTCCCTGTAGGCATAGTTCTTCAGCGCCAATACTGCAAGAGCCTTCGGATGGCCAGTGTGGTTATTAGACTCCATTGTTTTGGCCAATTCATCGAACATATTTAGTCTCCAGCACACAAGTAATTTGCTCGCCAGGAGGTAGCCGTAATCATCCGGGCCGACAAGGGGAAAGACTTCTTCGATAACCCTCAGTGCTTCCCTGTAATCCTTCCGGTCGATCAAGCTATCCACATAATGTTCGATGACTTGCAGGAGTTCTGTGTTGGATGGACTCTCTTCGTTCTCTATAAGTGATGCCCATTTATCCTTTTCAACGATATCGTGAAGGACTTTCAAAGCGAGCTCGCCCACAGCGTGAAGGAGCTTTTTCGGTTCGTCAGTTTCTCCTGTGGAAAGGAAGAGAAGTGTATTCATGAACTCGAAGTTGAACCGGTACTTCTTGCAGTAAGCTACCAAGGTATCGAATGCATGATCGATATCGTTCTGACTTATCACTGAGTTTATCAGCGTATACATCGGTACTCGTGAATACTCAAGACTGCCGGTCTTCTCGAACGAAATGAAATTAGGTTCCTTAATCGATTTCAAGTTCGAAATTACACCGTCAATCGCCGTTCTATAAGAATACTCGTCTGCCATATTTTCATAGATCACATCAAGATCACCGAATGAATCCCGAAGAAGAGATCGGATCAAAGGCGGATCTGGTTTCTCATCTGTTATCTCAGAAAACTTCTTCCTGAAGAGCTCCTCGTCTTCTAAGTCGTATTTCATGCATAACAAGAGTCCCGATCGTACAACTGCGATTGTTGGCTCCAGCGTCTTCAGATATGCGACATACTCTACCACACAATCAATTGCCTCATCCTTGTCCAGGAGAGCGCTCGCAATAGCCATATTGGAAAACAGGGAAGCCTTCTTTTCTATCCCTTTCAAAATATTCTTCAGTCTATCGAAAAGTTTGCTGAAATCATTGCACACGACAACTTCGTAAAGAAAACCGTCTCTCGACTCGTAGCTGGAGGAATTCAACAAAATCCCGAGTTCAGAATCACTCATCGAAGCAAACATCTTATTGATAATCAGTTTTGCCCTTGCTTTCTCTTCCGTCTTTCCACCTGCTGCCATGCTAACCGGCGCCAACATGATATCCCCAAATATAATGTGAGACAGGCTCTTGATGAACTCAGTCACCTGATCCAGATTCAGTTTTCGATTCCTTATGATAGCCAGAATCGGGAACTGCGAGCTCAAATAACTCTCTACCGACGGCAATCGAAGTCCTACTGACGAACCCATAGTATCGGGCATCGAGTATGATGCCAGCACAGAAGGAACAATCTTTCTCAAGTCTTCCTTTAGGGAGCCCTCGAACTGCTCCGAATCTAAGCTTTCGCAAATGAAAGTCGTCAATTCATTACCCCAAAGGAAAATAGGAATATAATGCTTACTATTCATGAAATGTCTGAAAAGCGAGAGATTCTCTCTTACAAGTCCTCCAGATTCTTCGCGCTCCTTCTCTTCGAATAGGGAATAGAATCTCTTCTTCAAGTCTCTTTCTGATTGAAAACTCTCTTCTTGACCGGGTGAAGTCTCCTCTGCCTCATTCAGCGTGCGCAGAAGATCTTCGAGAAGGATCTTGGCTATCTGCTCCTTGACAACATGTGAAGTACTCTTGTCTGAAAGCATAAGACCGGCAAGATAACCCCTGAAGAATCCGTTGCTCATTATCTCTTCTAGGGGCATTTCAAGAGAGAATCCATCCTTAAGTCCCTTCGCAAGCTGTATTGCTGTGCTTCTGTCAAAGAATGACTCAAGCCCTTCGAGAGTACGATATTCAACATACGAATTCCTGCTCATCTCCAGTGCCTCGGCCAGGAGGGTCACTTTTACTGTCTCTCTATCCATATACCACCTCTAGCATGTGTAGTAGAACAATATAAATTAATACATCGTATGTTTTCCAGCGTTATGCAAAGAGATGAAGAAATGTGAAAAAAACAAATCGCTGGATGAATTGATCTATCCCAGCCCTGATAAAACAAAGTTCACTGTTAAGCAGAGTTTTTCCATGTATAGGAAAGCCTTTTTCTAACAACTGGAGATCACTAAATTGAGCTGTAGTTAATATGCTCATACTGGGAGGAATGAGACCTTTAGAGACACATAGACCTTTAGAGACCTTTTCCTTTAGACCTTTAGGGACAGACTCCATTATTTACATTACGGTAATGTAGTTTTTCATTCAGTCAAAAAAGGTCCGCAGTCACCGGTCCTCCGTCCTTCGAGACGAAAGCAGCGTCTTAGAGAAGAAACATTGTTCTTTGTTTCGGAGCAGAAAAAGGATCTGTTCTTGGTTAGTCAAAGTGAGATCAAAGAGATAAATGTGGCGGGGTAAGTTTCATCACCAATCTTACTGGTTTCTTCTCTCTCTCTTCTCTCGTGAGCGCAGCGAACTCTCAAATTCGATCTTTCTCGCCTGTTCAAGGTCTTCAGCGTACAGCATTTCTTTGGGCGAGATCCCGTACAGGAGCATTACGGGATGACAATATGGGGGAATTACGGGATGACCCTGAACACGAGACCCCAAACACGAGCACTTTGGGGTAGGCTAATCAGGGCAGGCTCTACGGGATGACAATTTCAGATGATTGTGGAGTTCTCTTGTAGGGGCGAACGGCCGTTCGCCCGAAAAAGGTCCTGGTTGGAATCTCTGCCTTTTACGCGAAAAAAAGACATACTATAGGAGTCGGGCAGTCCCTATTTTCGCTCTCATCTTCTCGTGAGCGCAGCGAACGTCTTGTCCCTCGCGTAAATCTCCCGCCTCAACCTTCTGATCTTGGTTTTTCCTGTAACCTGAATACGCAGCGCTGGAACCGCTTTTCTCGTGCTGTTATGCTCTTCTCGGTGAACGGAGAACCGATGACGGTAAACCTGCCCCCAACTGAACGAAGGACCACATCACTGCAATGTAAATAACCGAGTCTAGAAAGAAAGCGTTCGCGCTTCTGTAGAAATCTTTGAAAGCGACGATGCTATAATCTGGTAGACACTTTCATCAATGATGAAAGGAGGGAGACGCATGATTATTGTTTCAAAGGAGGAATTGCTTGCCTTCAAGAAGTTAGATCTGTTGTATCAGATGAATCTTCTGCAGGAACAGTCAGTAAGACTAGAACGAAAGTACGATTGTTCTCTCGAAGAGTTTAGAAGCCTTGTCACCGATTCAGATGAGAACTATGAAATGTGGGATGACTTGGTTGAATGGGAAGCATGCAATTCTGCTCTTCTGGAAGTACGTTCAATGCTGGAGAGGATCAATGCAGAAGATATTGAAGTTCGTTGAAAAGTCTTCGCTCGTCAAGGATTTCAAAGTTCACGACTTCAAAACCGGTAAGGAATTTGCATACATCAAGCTGGAAATTCTGTTCAAGGACTCTTCAAAGGTTCACATTAGGGAATTTGTGAGTTCTACGCAGCGGAAGTATTCTTTCCATTGGATTGTAGACACTCGCATCGAGATGCGTTGGGATAACTCTCCGCATCACAAAAGTATCACAACATACCCGCATCACGTTCACGTTAACCAAGATGTTTATCCTTCCGAATGCTCTGATCCTGTGAAGATATTACGGTGGATCGAGAGCTTGCTGATAAGCAAAGAAGAACTAACACCAGAAATCATCCTTCACGAAATTCGAAAACTTCGCTAAAAAACCTTGAGAACAACCTTCAAGCAGACGGTTTTTCCCAGCAGCCAGCGTCTCCTTGTAAGCGTTCAACCAGCTCTTAAACGTTTGTCAATCTTTAAGTCCAAGATCCCGTACAGGAGCATTACGGGATGACAGCATGGGGAAATTACGGAATGACCCTGAACACGAGACCCCAAACACGAGCACTTTGGGGTAGGCTAATCAGGGCAGGCTCTACGGGATGACAATTTCAGATGATTGTGCAGTTCTCTTGTAGGGGCGAACGGCCGTTCGCCCGAAAAAGGTCCTGGTTGGAATCTCTGCCTTTTACGCGAAAAAAAGACATACTATAGGAGTCGGTCAGTCTCTATTTTTGCTGTTGTCCTCTCGTGAGCGCAGCGAACATCTCAAATTCGATCTTTCTCGGCTGTTCAAGGTCTTCAGCGTACAGTAGTTGTTTGGGCGAGATCCCGTACAGGAGCATTACGGGATGACAGCAAGGGGGAATCACGGGATGGCACCCTTAAACGTCATCCTGACAATGCTCCTGGTCAGGATCCCTATCCCTCGCGAAAAAGGGACAGACCACACGATCCGGTCAGTCCCTATTTTCGCTTACAGCGATTAGCGTTCAGCGAAAAGCGGGTCTTTGATGGGAGATCCCGTACAGAAGAACTACGGGATGACAGGCCTCTGTCAAAGGCACGGACAGACTTTTCTATCTCTTTATAAGCGAGTTATGAATGAGTGGACATCTTCCATTTACTGACGATTTTTGGTATTAGCGTGAGAGTTACTATGGCTCCGGTAATCATTCCGATCGCAAGCAGCAGTCCGAGCCCAGAGAAGAGTCTCAACGGTGCAAAGAGGAGCGAGGCGAATCCCACAGCCAGAGCTATCGTGTTTGAGAGTATCGCTGGTCTGACTTCCTCTCTCGCCCTGTAGATGTCTTTGGTGTCCATGAATCTGTTGATCAGATGGATTGCGTAATCTATTGTCATTCCCAGAAGTACTCCAGCAACGATTGCTGTAGAGATTTCCAGCTTTATGCCCAGTATCGACATATAAGAGAAGTTAAAGAATACCGACAGGGCTATCGGAAGAACCGACACAAGTGCCAGCTTGAAAGACCTGAAAACGACAATAAGCAGCAGAGTGATGACTACTAAGGCCCAGATAATTGTGGTGACCTGACTGCCAAGTATCTCGTTGTTCACACCGGATATGATTAACAGCGGCGATGCTACGTATGGAGAATACTGTGGATAGTCCTCCAGTATTTCTTTGAGGTCGTTTTCTAAACGCTGAGAGTTAACCGCATCGGTATTGGGAGTCTTAACCAGCAGCCGTATTGAATTCCCGACCATATATTGCTCGACGGGCAGATCGCCGTTACGAGCCGCTATCTGAAGTATCGGAAGTGGAATGCCGAAAGCGCTTGAAACATCCATTATAGATGAAACTCCCGTGACCTCTTCGAGCTCGTTTATTTCTGCGATGAGCTTAGACAAGACCGAAGCATCGGGCCCCGTATAGAGGCCGTTCTTATTTAGGATAACGTAAAAGGGCATGTTCCAGCCGAACTCCTCTCTTATCGTTTCGGCAGATTTGACGATCGACGAGCTCTTCTTGAAATAATCGTACTGGTCGAAGTTCCGCTCGATTTTCGAAATAAGAAAAGGCGAGACGACTGCAAAGACGAGTATTACTACGAGCACCACTGTGTCGATGTTCTTTGCGACTTCTCGTGTTGGAGCCCTAAACCTTAACTTTCTTTTTACCGCAGGCAGATCGACGAAAACGAGCACGGCGGGAAGCGCTATGAGTACGAGCGCCGAACTCACCATTATCCCGAGAGAGACCATTATGCCCAGTTGCCGGAAGGCTTCTAAGCTGCTAACTAAGAATGTAAGAAAACCTACGGCCGTTGTAAGCGCCGAGAGAAAAACTGGTATCAGTTCCTCGCGTACGGTCCGCTTAAGCGCAGCGCTCCTTTCGAGAAATCGCCTGTTTGTGATGTACCTATCTATGAAGTGCAGCCCATAAGACGATGAGATTATAATTATGAAAAGGCCCGCAGTTGAAGTCAGAATGTTTATATTCAAACCTATCATCACGCCAAAGCCGTAGGTCCAAATAGCCGCGATAATTGAAAGAATCGAAGGAATGATTGCCGCCCGTACACTTCCGAGTCTCAGGAAGTAGATGAAGCAGATTAATCCGAAGAGAATGGGGGGATATACTACCAGAAGCGATAATATGGAACCATAAAGTTCTTCATCGATAATAGGTTCGCCGCTGACGTAGAACTCCATTCCCTCAAATGATTCAGCGGCAACTTCCAGGATCGCTTTCACATCTGCATTCTCAGTTACGTTTATAGGAATCAGTGCGACTTCACCGTTCTCGTCAAGTAGGTTGTCGAGATAGAGCGGGTTTTGCAGTATCTCGCGAGCGTTCTCCTTCGCAACCCCGTTCTCAAAATATGGCTCGACATTCGTCCCGCCGATCAAACTAACGTTCGCCGCATCCTGATAAGAGTTGTAACTGACTACTCCCTCTATCGTAGAGAGCTTCTGGAGGAAATCGTAAATCCTGAGTGAGTTCTCTTCCTCGAAAAGACCATCCGTCTCAACTACAATAATAATCTGCTTTTCACTCCCGAATAGATCCTCCATCATTCTCATGTTTTCTCTAGAGGGAGACTTTTCTGGAAGAAGAAATTCGCTGGAAACGTTTATTTCAACTCTAAGAATGAAGAGCCCCATCACTACCGTAACGACGGCAAACAAGGCTATTATAAAGATAGAGATCCTTCGATTAATCATAGTGGATTGCCCCCTTTAAAGAATTTTACTACGATTTCTTGGAAAGTAATGTATATGTACAGTAAAAGATGTTGATAGTTCAGAAGTTAAACTGTTATAATTATCTCGTTGGAGGTGTGGAATGACTGTAAGAACCAAAGAGTTAGGCCCGGACAAGATACTGGAAGCGGTGTTCGACCTGGTAAGGAACTTCACGAAGTTCTTTTCCTTAAACGTTGAGGCCGAAGAGATGAAGACAATAGAGCTCTACATTCTTTTGTTCGTTGCACTCAAGGGGCCCCAGAGCATGTCCTCACTTGCAAAGGAATTTTCAATGACAAAGAGCAATGTCACCTTCCTCGTTGACGATATGGAGAGCAAAGGCTATCTCGCCCGTATCCGTTCAGAAGAAGACAGAAGGGTCATCATGATTACACTTACTGAACGCGGTAAGGCTTTCTTTGAAAGCTTTTTAACGAACTTCTCCAGACTGATCTCAACGTTTATAAGAAAAGTCGGTGCCGAAGACCTTGCGATAATCACTGACGGATTTGAAAGAATAACCCGGATTGTTATAGACGAAGAACTAGTCAGTTCCGATGAAGGAGGCAAACCTGATAAGTCATGATACTGGTAACCGGTTCCACCGGACACGTTGGTAACGTTCTCGTCAGAGAGCTTGTCAGCAGAGGTGAAAGCGTAAGGGCCGTTGCTCTCCCTGGAGAAGATACCTCTATGATAGAGCTGGAGGGTGTAACGATCCTCCGAGGCGATATTCGAGACAGAGACTTTGTGATAGAAGCCTGCGAAGGAATTGACACGGTCTATCATTTGGCAGCGCTCATATCCATTATGCCTACCGATAAAAAGCGCGTTCTGAGCGTTAACGTTGGCGGCACAGAAAACGTAATCCGCGCATGCAGGAAGCAGAAAGTCGAAAGGATGATCTACACAAGCTCGATACATGCCTTTACTGAGCTTGAACCGGGTAGCGTGATAGATGAAAACGTCCCATTCAACCCAGCGCGTACTAGCGGCGTCTACGGTAAATCCAAGGCAGAAGCCGTGCTCAATGTATTGACGGCCGCCAGAGAAGGCCTGAACGCCGTTGTACTCTGCCCGACAGGAATCACAGGCCCATTCGATTACAAGCTTTCAGAGATGGGCAACATGATAAGGCTCTTCGCCTCCGGAAGGCTTAGAGTTGGCGTCGACGGATCCTTCGATTTCGTCGATGTCCGTGATGTGGTCCATTCTGAAATTGAGGCCTCCGCGAAGGCAAAGCCAGGCGAAGTCTACATTATCGGCGGAGAGAGCGTCTCGATACAGGAGCTTACGGACATACTCCACCAGATAACAGGCAAAAAGAGAATCGGCACCTTCTTGAAAAGCACTAGCGCCTATTTGCTTTCGGCCTTTAGTACACTCTATTACATGATCTCAAAAACGAAGGCCAGTTTCACTCCGTATACGGTCCATACACTCACCAGGAACTACAAGTATTCTCACGAAAAAGCCTCTAAAGTATTGGGCCACAATCCAAGGAGGGTCTCGGAATCCCTGAGGGACGCCGTCGAATGGCTATCCGGATACGGCACGATCAAACTGCAGTCAAAGCTAGACTCTCACCGTCCGATGTAAACCCTTTCCATCTGGCAACAGTAATTTGATTACGACAGAATGCACGAGAACTTATTCTGAAAAGAGAAGCTTCTTACTATTATTCGCGCCAGTTAACAACATCAAATCACGTCTGAACATGTTTCAGCATCCCGTTCTAAGAACCGCTGAACGCTGGAAAAAGCCGTCCTTCATCGCCCGTCCAAGATCATGGACCCGTCCTTCGAGAGGATCAAAACGGGATCCCGAAACAAGTTCGGGATGACAATGTGTGGTTATCTCGGAAACGCCGCATTCAGTCATGCTGAACTTGTTTCAGCATCCCGTTCTAAGAACCGCTGAACGCTTGCTAGAAGACGCTGACCGCTGTGAAGAGCCGTCCTTGGTCCTTCGCCCGTCCAAGATCATGGACGCGTCCATGGATAAGATCAACACCAAGATCCCGAAACAAGTTCGGGATGACAATGAGAGAGGGTTCCAATAGCCTACACCGGACGATGGCCTTTGCATTATTGCTCCATAACATTTGAAGAGCAAACCGTTTCCTTTCAAGAAACCCTAGACCCTACACTCGTTACCCTGCTCTTCGTGTCTGAACTTGTTTCAGCATCTTGTTCTTTGCTCACTAACTTTTCAAATTCACGGATTCATCATCGTAGATGCGTTTGAAGAACGGATCCCGAAACAAGTTCGGGATGACAATGTGTGGGACCTCCTGAAGGCGCTACCTGGATGACTGTCTCTGCATTGACACGTGAAAATACCTAAACGGTGAGTTTTTTCTTCTCGACACCCGATACCCTACACTCGATACCCTGCCCTTCGCGTCATGCTGAACTTGTTTCAGCATCCTTCTCTTCAAAACCCTGTTCTGATGACCCGCCTCTAGTTACCCGTATTACCTAACGCGCTCTTCTAACCCGATACTTTGTTTTCCAGCGTACAGCCTTCAGCGTCTCTTATACGAGCGTCTCTTTTTGCCCTGCGTAGTCGAAACTGGCCTCGCCGAAGGCGAGACTGGCCAGGCGGAGCCTGACTGGCCTGCGTTAGCAGACTGGCACCCAAATGTTCCTATGGTCTTTCCCGCTTTTCGCGCGTTGTCCGTCTAGCTCTCTCCACTTCTTGCTCTTCTGAAGGACGGGTTCATAATCCTGGGAAGGACCAAGGACGACTCTTCCGCTCCTTAACTAACCAAGAATCTAGACACGTAGGCTCGAAGAAAGGCTCTTTTCGCTATTCCGTTCTCTGGGCCGTCCAGTCATGAGGTCCCGACTTGTAACTGGCGTTAATATAAACAGTCGCGCTACCGGTCATCCCAACTGAATCGAATTTTCCTGTGAATTGAATCGTTTCTCCCCCCTGTGAGCTTGAATAGAGAAAGCTGATGTTGTCCTTAGAAGTCGTGCCGGAGATTGTGCCATAATTACCATAGCCCTCGTGGTTCCCCAGATAGCCGGAGAGATTGCCCTTCTCGTGGGTGGTAATCTGCATGAAGGCCGTGAAGGTTTCTGATTCACTTTTGATTACTGAAAGATTCCATGTGCCTACAAGACTTCTGGTTTTCGCAACGGATGGGCACCCGCTGAGCAAAATGACAACTGCAATCGCTATAAGGAGCATAAAAGCCACGCGTTTCATAATCGACACCTCGCTAGAAAGAGTAATGATACAACTTGGATAAGAATCAAAGTGACTCAAAGGACAACAAACTGAATTCATAAACGAGCTTGCGCATCTAGAATCTCTATGCGTTTCTCAGAAACAAACGGATCGAAAACCGCGCTTTCAGAACTTGACGTTACTATAGTACTCCGAATGGGGGTTATTATGACAGACTGATAATACTCTTTCTGCTTCTAATCTTTTTATGAATAGTCTTTACTAATACTGCCGGACTAATCACTCTCACCAAATCCTTGGGAAAATGTTTTGCGTTCCCGGTAACAATCGGAGCACGTGAAGCTCCTGCAACTTCGATAAAAGGTAGATCCGATAAATCGGTATGCTGTATAGAGACGAGTGTGGAAACAGGGATTGACGATTCTCCTTACGTCCCTTTTTCGCGAGGGGCAGAGATCCTGACCAGGAGCATTGTCAGGATGACGTGAAGGGAAAGCCTGCCCCGAATCAACTCACTTTGTCATCCCGTAGTGCTCCTGTGCGCGATCTCGCCCAAAGAACTGCTGTACGCTGAAGACCTTGAACAGCCGAGAAAGATCGAATTTGAGATGTTCGCTTCGCACACGAGAGGACAACAGCAAAAATAGGGACTGACCGGATCCTATAGTATGTCTTTTTTTCGCGTAAAAGGCAGAAATTCCAACCAGGACCTTTTTCGGGCGAACGGCCGTTCGCCCCTACAAGAGAACTCCACAATCATCTGAAATTGTCATCTCGTAGAGCCTGCCCCGATTAGCCTACCCCAAAGTGCTCGTGTTTGGGGTCTCTGTTCAGGGGTTCTGCACGGGATCTCGCTCTTTCTAAATCCAAGATCCGGCTTTTCGTTCTTATCGGAGGACGGTGGACGTTTTACTGTTTACCTGATAGGCTTACTGCAAAGCAGCATCACTTCCGCCGATGATCTTCGGCGCATCACTTCCCCGGATGTTTCTCCGGGCATCACTTCCTGCGAAGCAGCCTCACTTCCTGTCAAAGCATAACAGCGTAAGAATCAAGCCGTTCCACTTCTGCTGAGAATTGTAGGGTCATAAGTGTGTTAACACAATGTAAATATGGAGTCCCGAGAAAGATGTTTGACTCCACGGAGCGAATCGCAGCCTATGTAAGAAATAGCTAAACTTTTTTTATACCTTGCGTCCTGCAATTAGCAAAATGGTACTTGGATCTGCCGTTATTGAGCTAGGAGCAAGGTCCTGGTTCTGAAACAAAGAACTGATCGTTGAATGCGAGAAACAAAGCTCAGGCTAAGTAAATGTTTAATCTTGATCCAGCCTAACTAAGCTCTTCGCTACATCGAATAGCTCTATGTTTTTCGCTTCCAGGAATTCTTTCACTTCTTTCCAGGTGAAGGCTGTTCCAAATGGATCGGGCGAGTTCTCCACATAATCGAAAAAAGTTACAGCCCTTATTATATGGTAAAGATCAACTTCTCTACCATACTTCTTGACAAAAGCTTGAAGAACTTTCTTCGAGTGCTCTCTCTTCAGGATTTCCGCGAGATCGAAATAATCCTTCTTCTCTGCTCTTGCTGCGATAGCGGTAAGCTTCATGGCGGCGATATCGATTACCGAAGCCACATCCAGAGACCTATACTTGTCCAAAGGTTCAACCAACGCATAATGGTATTCAAAAAAGCTTGTACGGACACCCTCAATCTCAGCTTCAAGGGTACCTGTCTGAAGCCTCACATTCTCCACTGAAACACCAAACTGCTTCAAATACTCGAGAAGCACTTCAGGCCTGTAAGACTCAGCTGAGAAGAAATCCAGATCGAAACTCACACGGTGTTCATAGTACATAGCCAGAGCTGTATCGCCTGCAAGGTAAAAATCCGGCAGTTTATTTTGAAGAGTATCGAGAAGATTTACCGTCTGAGATGAAAGTCTTCTGGTTCTAAGCATCTAGTTATCTCCGATCTAGGAATATTTAGAACAAGGCCCCAGAAATTGGCGGTCGCCCTCCCGATTATCCTGGTTCTCTTGACAACCTCAACAATCTCTTCCGAATCATATTCAGAAAGAAGACTTACAACATCCTCCATCGTCCCATATTCCAGAATCCTCGAGATAATGAAGAACTTGTCCTTCTCCTTGTCCATTTTCATGATATCCACATCCCAGAAACACGTGGTCCTTAGCTTCAGAGCCATATACTTCACCATAACAATTCTATCATTTGAAGTCTTACAAACCTTGATTCTTACTTGAACTGCGTTACCTGTGCAAAAGCATGGAAATGTCGATCGATAAGATCAGAACAGCGTCGCTTTGTCTTTTGAACCTGTTTCAGCATTTCTATTCTCTTTCATTGCTAGTCATTGAAAGATAAACGCAGGGGCTAACTAGTTCCTAGGGTCACGTTTTCGCTGTACAACTGTCAGATGATATAATAATACTAATACAGTAATATTATGAAGGGTGATTATATGGAATTAGTTAAAGCGGGAAGAAGTAGACAGGTCACGATACCAAAACAGATATTCGACTCTCTTGGATTAAAGGAAGGCGACTATGTACAGGTTGAAGTGGAAGAAGGAAGAATAGTTCTTACGCCTGTTGCAGTGATTAACAAGGAGAGGGCAAAGTCAGATTTTTTTCGGTTAGTTCAGAGAGTGAGAACCAATACCGAGTCTTTGACTGAAAAAGAAATTGAAGAAGAAATCCGCGAAGCATTAGAGGAGTCAAGAAGAGATAAGTGAGTCAAAGGAATGGAAAGAGTCGTACTTGACACCAATGTTCTAATATCTGCGATCATATCTAGCAAGGGTTCTCCTGCAAAAATCCTTGATCTCTGGAGAGAGGGCGCTTTTGATTTAGTTTTTTCTGAAGAGACTCTTCAGGAGCTTATTAATGTCCTGTCGCGTGGTAAAATGTTACGCATCACCGGAATCAATGAAGATGAGTTAAACAGGTTAGTATCTTACTTGAGGAATAGCTCGATAGTAGTTGACTCACCTGAAGATATTGCAATCGCTATCGAAGACCCGGATGATACCAAGTTCATCTCATGCGCGGTTCAGGCAGGCGCAAAATACATTGTATCTGGAGATCATCACCTGCTTGATGTCGAGAAGTTCGAAGGAACTGCAATAGTTACGCCTGCGGGATTTCTTAGAACATTCGCGCCCTTTCAAAATGATTCCTAACCACAGGGCAGGCACAACAATTTTAGTCATTCATACAGAAAGAATGAGACAATCAGTCTCAAGATTCTGCGGTTCAAAATAGTCTCCCATTGATTACTACAAGATGCGCTTGTTAAGTAAGGCTGATTGCCGTGAAGACAACATTGTCCGTCAACGGTCCACCGTCCTCCGAGAGGATCAAAACGGGATCCCGATAAAAGAAGCGCTGAACGCTGCGAGCGAAAATAGGGACTGACCGACTCCTATAGTATGTCTTTTTTTCGCGTAAAAGGCAGAGATTCCAACCAGGACCTTTTTCGGGCGAACGGCCGTTCGCCCCTACAAGAGAACTGCACAATCATCTGAAATTGTCATCCCGTAGAGCCTGCCCTGAAAACGACCTGTTCAAGACTCTCCAACTGTCATTCCGCAGTGCTCCTGTACGGAATCTCCCATCAAAAAGCCGACGGACGCTTAGGAACAAGAACCCGCTGTGCGCTGAAAGATCAAAACATCGAGTAGGAGAGGGGCGGAGCCCCTCGTCCTCTCACAGAACCGTGCGTACGGGTCGCGTACACGGCTCATGGATCAAGTATCGGAAATTTCGACAGGGGATGATGGTATTTTGTCATATCGACTAGGTTCATCTCTTCAAAGAACCTGTTGGGGATGGCGTAATTGGCTGCTTTTGAGTGAGAAGATCGCCATTTGTTCATTCTCATATTGACTTTCTCTTTCCATCCGGTCCTTCTGAGAACTCTGTTCAGTTTCTTAGTTGTCTTCCACTGGTGTAGTATGATGGCTCTTAGCCTTCTCCTTATCCAGC
>NZ_AYTV01000009.1:0-1763 GCF_002752615.1 Mesotoga sp. H07.pep.5.3 | reverse complement strand
GACCGTCCATGACTCTCCAATGAATTCACTCAAGCGATGAGTTAGAGGAAACGAACCTGTAACTTGACAATAGGAAGTGGTACTGGTAGTATAGGAATTGCTGACGCGAAGTTAGCGTTAGCGGGAAAGACGAGCGAGAAGGAAGGGTCATTGAAAAATGGATAGCAATCCAGCGAGTTTCAAAAGAATGAGTCATGGATGGAGGGTTTGATCCTGGCTCAGGGTGAACGCTGGCGGCGTGCTTGACACATGCAAGTCGAACGGTATGTGGCAACACATAGAGTGGCGAACGGGTGAGTAACACGTGGGAACGTACCCTACGCAGGGGGATAACTGACCGAAAGGACAGCTAATACCGCATAAGACCGAAAGGTGAAAGGTGCAAATGCATCGGCGAAGGAGCGGCCCGCGGACCATCAGCTAGTTGGTGGGGTAAGAGCCTACCAAGGCGACGACGGTTAGCCGGCGTGAGAGCGTGGCCGGCCACAAGGACACTGAGATACGGGTCCTACTCCTACGGGAGGCAGCAGTGCGGAATTTTAGATAATGGAGGCAACTCTGATCTAGCGACGCCGCGTGCAGGAAGAAGGTCTTCGGATTGTAAACTGCTGTGGTAAGGGAAAAATGTCATGTAGAGTGGAAAGCTACATGGAGGGATGGTACTTTACTAGAAAGCCCCGGCTAACTACGTGCCAGCAGCCGCGGTAATACGTAGGGGGCGAGCGTTACCCGGAATCACTGGGCGTAAAGGGAGCGTAGGTGGCCTGACATGTCAACTGTGAAAACCCGGAGCTCAACTCCGGACTTGCAGTTGAAACTGCCAGGCTTGAGGACGGTAGAGGAAGACGGAACTGCCAGTGTAGGGGTAAAATCCTTAGATATTGGCAGGAACGCCGGTGACGAAGGTGGTTTTCTGGGCCGGTTCTGACACTGATGCTCGAAAGCCAGGGGAGCGAACGGGATTAGATACCCCGGTAGTCCTGGCCCTAAACGATGTTCACTAGGTGTGGGGAGCGGAAAGCTTTCCGTGCTAAAGCTAACGCGATAAGTGAACCGCCTGGGGAGTACGCCCGCAAGGGTGAAACTCAAAGGAATTGACGGGGGCCCGCACAAGCGGTGGAGCGTGTGGTTTAATTCGATGCTAAGCGAAGGACCTTACCAAGGTTTGACATGCTGATAGTAGTGAATTGAAAGAGGAACGACCACACTTTGTGTGGAGTCAGCACAGGTGGTGCACGGCCGTCGTCAGCTCGTGCCGTGAGGTGTTGGGTTAAGTCCCGCAACGAGCGCAACCCCTGCTCTTAGTTGCCAGCGGTAAGGCCGGGCACTCTAAGAGGACCGCCGCCGACGAGGCGGAGGAAGGGGGGGATGACGTCAGGTATCGTGCCCCTTATATCTTGGGCGACACACGCGCTACAATGGGTTGGACAGAAGGGACCGAGACAGCGATGTGGAGGAAATCCTCAAACCAACCCCCAGTTCAGATTGCAGGCTGCAACCCGCCTGCATGAAGCCGGAATCGCTAGTAATCGCAGATCAGCCAAGCTGCGGTGAATACGTTCCCGGGCCTTGTACACACCGCCCGTCAAGCCACCCGAGTTGGTAACACCTGAAGATGAGTATCCTAACCGAAAGGAGGGAGCTTGTTTAGGGTGGGATTGGCAAGGGGGGCTAAGTCGTAACAAGGTAGCCCTACCGGAAGGTGGGGCTGGATCACCTCCTTTCTAAGGAGTTTAACAGGATTGCTATCCATCTTTGAGTGA
>NZ_AYTV01000008.1:0-1908 GCF_002752615.1 Mesotoga sp. H07.pep.5.3 | reverse complement strand
TCTGGTGAGTAGCCCAGGGGGATTTCACCCCCAGGCTCTCTCAGAACCGGACTTGAATCTCTCGATTCATCCGGCTCCCATTATCCAGCCGTATAGAATATCCCCATTGTCCAGTGTACAAATAGATGAGGCTCCCTGCGAGCAAGAGCTTCTAGCCATTTGCCCGCTTTTGTGTGACCTCTCCTTTTCTTGTACTTGTTTCTTACCCACTGAACTAAGGCTTTGTTAAGCTGACTCAGTACTGTATACATCTCAAATCTGCGAAAGTGTCCGTAGTAGTTTATCCAACCCCTTATTACCGGGTTGATTCTTTCTGAGAGTTCTTCAATACTCAGGTATGACTTGGTTTGAAGTCTCATTCTCCGGATCTTCTGTCTCATCGCCTTCTTTGCCTGTTCACTCACTGCAGGATTGAAGCCGTAGAAGATTCTCCCATTTCTGTCTTTGCAGCTACGGACTCTGAAGGTGTATCCTAGAAAGTCAAAGCTTGTATTTGGATACTCGTCCTTCCTTTTATCGTCTTTGCAGTAGACAATACGGGTCTTCTCTGGATGAAGCTCCAGTTTGCATTCTTCCATTCTTTCTTTGAGACTTTCAAGAAGAAGCCTGGCTTCCTCCAGAGTTCTACAGTGTATCACTCCATCATCCGCGTATCTGGCAAAGGGCTTATCCGGATGAGTTCTCTCCATCCACTTGTCGAAGGCGTAATGCATGAAGAGGTTAGCCAGTACAGGGCTTATTACTCCTCCCTGTGGCATTCCCTTGCTCCTCTCTTCGACTCTTCCATTCGCTTGTATAAAGGGTGCTTTCAGCCATCTCTCTATGTAGAGTATTAGCCATGGAATCTTCACATGTTTCTTGACTGCCCTCATTAGTAGTTCATGGTCTATGTTGTCGAACAGTCCTTTAATGTCGAATTCCAGTACCCAGTCATACCGCCAGCATCTCTGCCTCGTTACTTCAAGGGCATCTATCGCTGACTTTCCCTCCCTGTATCCGTAGGAGTCCTTATGGAAGTATGGATCTACTAAGGGATTGAGATAGATTTTGGCTACCATCTGGGCTACTCTGTCCCCCACTGTGGGGATTCCCAGTACTCTCTTGCCTCCACTCTTCTTTTCTATCTCTATAGCTTTTACTGGAGGTGGAAAGTAACTGCCCGAGGTCATTCGATTCCAAATCTTGTAGAGATTGTTGTCAAGATCGGCTTCGAACTCTTCCAGGCTTACCTCGTCTATTCCTTCTGCCCCTCTGTTCTCTTTCACTTTCTTGAATGCTTCCAGTACTACTTTCTTGGGGATTTCATACGACCTCATCTTGTCTGTTGGCTCCTTCCTTGTCTCTGTTCACAGTTCCTCCCTTTCGGTTGTCTGCACAGAGTTGGTTGACTAACCTACAAAACTGGATAACACAGTCCCTTCGCTCCACTCCCATTACAGGAGCTTCATCACTACTACGGACTGTTCCGCCCCTGAATCTGGCATCGGTACTTTCACCCTCGTGGGTCTTCCACTTGCGGCTTTTCCCTTAACATCCAGATCCAGGTTCCCAAGTTCCTAATCGAAGCCTGTACCAGGGTCACGCCACCTATATGCCGGTCACCATCTGGACAGTAAGCAGGTTTCCTCCAGACTTATCCCGGGATAGTTGCACCTCCCGGTTTAGATGACACTAGTAGTTGTTACGACACGTTCACGGTGGTTCACTTGTATTCGTCTCCTCTGGTACTCACCTGACGGGATCACTGTCCCGCCTTTTCCCGTAACGTTCACTACCATGGCTCTTTACCACAGCAGCTTACGGCGGTTTGAAGCCTCCACCTGCATGGCGGCTTCGAGGGGCCCTCCCTCATCTTCAATTAAGCATGGCTTGAAGTTTCCTTCTTCGCCTTCTTGGCACACTGCAACT
>NZ_AYTV01000007.1:0-108701 GCF_002752615.1 Mesotoga sp. H07.pep.5.3 | reverse complement strand
TAAGCATGGCTTGAAGTTTCCTTCTTCGCCTTCTTGGCACACTGCAACTCACAACTTGCAACCGTTCCTTTGGTCTTTCAAGAGTTCAGCGTATCATAGCAAGTGTCCAGCGCAAAGTGTTTTTTCCAGCGATTAGCGGGTTCTCCGTTTTTAAGCGCATAGCGGGTCCTATGCTTGCAACTTGGAACAGACAACTTGCAACTGTATGTTCTTCTCGGCGGACGGAGAACTGCTCAACGGTCAACCAGTTCCTTTTACTCTTCCAACCTCTGACCACTGACCTCTAACCTCGGTTACAACTTGCAACTGTTGTTATTCCCGGAGAACGGAGATCCCATAACGGACAGCCCTTATCGTTTCTAGCTTACAGAACAGGTTCGTTCACCCGCATAGCTCTATGATTGCCTGTGTGAAAATCTTGGCGCTCGTCAGGAGATCTTCAATGACCGCAAATTCATCGGGGCCGTGCATATTGTTTTCGCTTCCGGGCATAGTACAGCCAAATGCCACACCGTTCTTCAGTCGATGTACATACGTTCCGCCGCCCATTGAGATGCAGTATCCCTTCTCTCCGGTGTAGCTTTCATAACATCTCAGAAGTGTCTTGACGAACTCGGAGTCACCCGGTACGTGATGAGGAGGTTTTATGTCATCGTTTTGTAGATCTATGCCATAGCCGGCCAGTTTTGCCTTGATAACGTCAAGAAGGTTCTCTTTCGTTGCACACAAAGGAGCCCGGCAATCGAATGTCCCGTTTAGGCTGGAACCATCGTACTCCAATATATTGAGGCTTATTGTAAGCTTACCGGAAAGTTCATCGCTCATCGCCACACCGGCAGCCTCACCGAGCCAATCTCCATGAGGAAATACAGAGTTTAGAGCTCTAAGTCTTTCAAAGCCGGTGCTTCGAGAAGCCGGAAGCCTTGAGATTACCTCCAGCAAACCTGTCAAAGCATTTCTCCCCTTATCTGGAGTCGAAGCGTGGCCTTGAAGTCCTTTGGCCTTGATTGTAGTCTTGTCTCCCTCGGTGGATAAGTTGAACGAGATGCCGCTGATCTTGCCGACGGCATCGCAGCATTCGCGGATCTCTTCAGGATCGATCCCCTCTACAACGGCAGTTGCCTCACCGGGAATCACATTACTCTTGATCCCAGCCTTGAAGCTTACAATTCGTGGAGTTTCATTTGACTCTTCAAATCTCGATTCGAACTTTCCCTGTAGACCTCCCTTTTCTATGTTCACAACCGGGAAACTGGCGTCCGGCGAGAAGGTCATTGGAGCTTCCTCTTCGATCCCATAATAGTATCTTATGTCGGACGATCCGCATTCCTCATCGGTTCCCAGTATCAGTCTTACGCCGGCCTTCAGAGGAATATTGAGATCCTTGACAGCCTTCATGGCGTAAAGAGCTGCTACGGCGGGGCCCTTGTCGTCTATCGTTCCTCTGCCGTAGAGCCTTCCGCCCTTGACTACCGGGTTGAAGGGTTCTGTGACCGACCAACCATCACCTCCAGGTACCACATCGAGATGAGCAAGAATGTCAAGCTTGTTTTTCTGATCGTCGAAGTTAATCGCTCCTACATAGTTGTCGTAGTTTCTGGTCTTGAATCCCATCTCAGACGCCATCTCAAGGGCTACAGCCAGCACTTCGGCCGGTCCTTCGCCATATGGCTTGCCCTCTTTCGCCTCTTGCTTGTCGCTCTTTATCCTTACCAGTCTCATGATATCTCTTATCATGAGCTCCCTATTCTGTTCGAAGTAGTCTTCAATCAGTTTCTTCATAGGAATGATCTTCACCTCCACCTGTTCAAAGTCTCGGATACTGCATACCCACGTCTCGCGGCAGCTTCGAAAAGGAATCCCAGTGACTCTTCTATCTTCCTTCTGGGTGCAGCGATGTTCATTCGCGTAAAACCCTTTCCACCTTCTCCATAGTTTACGCCTCTATCCAGATCAAGATATGCCTCGTTCAGCAGGAATGAGTGCAGCTCCTCATCATCTAGTTTAAGCCTCCGCCAGTCTATCCAGATTACGAATGAACCCTCTACTTTGGTCATTGTGACTGCCGGAATATTTCTGGTGAAGAAGTCCTTCATTATGGAGACATTCTCCCACACGTACTCCCTCATCTCTCTAACCCAATCGGCCCTGTCGGGTCCGTAGCCTGCGCATACTGCCGCATGAACCATGGGATCTATGCTTCCGTAGTGATCTGCGTCTCGCTGGATCCTGAATCTCTTCCGTGTAGAGGGGTCGGATATAACAATATTTGCGCTGTTGACGCCAGTCAGATTGAAGACCTTTCCAAGTGAGGTCGCAACTATCGAGCGGCCTTCCTTTCCGGCAACAGTTGAGTACGGAATAGCCGAATTGCCGTTGAAGGTTATTTCTCCGAATATTTCGTCGCTGAATACAAGGACGTTATATCTCTGTGCAAGCGAAGAGATTTTCTCCAGATCTGAACGCTGCCAGACTTTTGCGATGGGGTTATGAGGATTGCACAGTATGAAAAGCCGGTTTTTCTCAACCCTCATACATCTCTCTAGGTCATCGAAGTCCATTGAGTACTTTCCGTCCCCGTAGATCAGAGGATTGCTCACTATCTCTCGGTTTGTCCTTCTTACAGCCTGTTCGTATCTGTTGTATACGGGAGGTTGTACAATTACACCGTCTCCCTCTTTCGTGAATGCCCTGATGGCCGTCGCAACCGAGTGAATAGTACCATAGGTAGGCACAATCCAGTCTCTCTCTATCTCCCAGTTACGCATGTTCTTCATCCACCACTGTACGCTGGAAAGATACTTTTCGTCGGCAAGTGTGAATCCAAGAAGGCCATTCCTGGCCCGCTTAACAAGAGCGTCGATTATTGCAGGAGCAGTCTTGAAATCCATCTCAGCGCCGGCATAACTGATCAGATTCATCTTCTTGACTATATCGGGAGTGAGCATGCATTTCATGTTCCCCTGATTCTCCCTGTTTACCAGAGTATCAAAGTCGTAGTCCATATTAATCGTTCTCTCTGATTTCGATTACTGCCTCGATCTCGACCGTGAAATCCAACGGCAGCTGGTTCGTTCCAACTGCAGTGCGTGCGTGCCTTCCAGCCTCTCCGAATATTTGATAAAGGAGTTCCAAAGCCGCATTAGCAACGATATGCTGCCTGTCGAAGCCAGTTTCGCTGTTCACAAAGGCCTGGAGCTTCACGATGCTAACTACCCTGTCGAGATCACCGAGGTAAGCCTTGACGGCTGCCAGCATGTTGACAATACACAGTCTGGCCCCTTCCTCGGCGTATTCGATTGATCTCTCCTTTCCCACTTTACCCGTGTAAACAGGCTTTCCGTCCTTCATCGGTACCTGACCCGAAACGAAAAGAGCATTTCCGAGCCTTTTGACGGGAATATACATGGCTCCTGGCGGTGAAGACGGCGGCAGCTCGATTCCCAGTTCCTTTATCCTCTTCTCTATAAGCATCATCTTCTCCTCTTTTTCTTTATTTATGTCAGCTGCTTTCCTTTATGTATTTGTATATCGTGTATCTAGATAAATTGAGCCTGCTTGAAACGTACGGGACTGCCTTAGAAAAGTCGAAGGCCTTTTCTCTTTTAAGAAGACTTATCAGTCTCAACCGGTCCGATTTATTCATCCTTTCGATGGGCTTGCCTACAGCCTCGAGACAGCTGTCGAAGATCGAAGAGAGCTTGTTCTCTCCCGCCTCGCTTATAGCAGACTGCAAATCGGATTCGACCCTCATAAAGTTCTCCAGAACGTTTGAAAACTCCCTCATGTAGGTGAAGTCATAGTTTATACCAAGCGCATAGTGATAATCCTCGCCCTTTAGATGAAAGGTCGTTGACTTTATGAATTTTCCGGATTTGTACACCGTTTGATGATTGATGATTTATGAAATCACCTTCCAGATATGACGACTTGTACTTGGCAAGATCGCAGTATGATCCTCCGACATGAACGAGTTCTTGCTAAAATCAAAGACAAGATTCTGGAACGGATCTAAAGATGAAGTTCTCAATAGCATTTAGAATAGTGAACTGATTAATCTTTGCCAGACTCCAGACCCGAGGCCCTCTTTTTTGGATTTGTTCTTTGACTCACAACTTGTATTTCGGAACTTGCAACTGTTCGCGTTTTTCGCGCCTTTTCGGGGTCATCCTCGTGAGTGCTTCTGCACAGGATCTATCGGTTTTTGATGAATCAAACAGTCGATATTGTTCCGTTATCAGCACTCTCTTTCGGTTCGTTCCAGACGATTCGTTCTAACATGTTTATGAAGAAGGAAGAGCTCCCCTAAACAGGAACCCGATCGAATTGGATAATTGAACAGCAAATGATAACTATTCTAAGTATGTTCGTTGAAGAAATCAGCCATCTGGAAGCGAAAGCTTTTTCAGGAACTCAGAGGCGCAATCCTTGATCAATGCTGCCCCTGTGCTGTTTTGATGAACATGATCTACCGTCAACAGAAATCCATTTTCCTGCGATAGTGCGTCCCAGCTCTTTCTCAATAGGATATGCTTGAAGATCATCCGTAATGTGAATTCCCAGGAGACTTTCCGCCCTGAGGGAGAACTTTTCTTATTCTTTGTCAGATAATCGCGTTGACGTTCATTGAGATCTAGATAGCACAAGTCCATCTGCGAAGTTATCTTCTTAATCAGTTCAGAGTATTCCACGCTTCTCTTGAAGAGAATATGTTCGGGTTCTTCTGTAATCAAAGGCAACGACATCACTCCTATATGAGCAATGGAAGCGGTCTTGAGCCTTTGCAGGATTTCAGCGAAGTTTCTGGCATAGCTCTCTTTTGAAGGTCTCTCGGGTAGTCTGTTCTTTCTGATGTAGGCTTTCATGGTTTTTTCTGAGTAGGTCGCCCACACGTCGTTTGTTCCTACGAGGAGAATAGCGATATCTGGCTTCAAACTGGTCACTTTGTCTATTCTCTTTAGAACGTCGTAAGAAAGATTTCCATTTATTCCACTGTTTATAAACTTGTATTTTCCACCGAATTCGCTTTTCAGCATCTCAAAGTAACTTGCACCCACTCGACCAAAGGTGATACTATCTCCAATACAGACAACAGTATTCATGTGTAGTCTCCTCATCCTCAATTCATAACTATTATAGTCTTTCATGCGTTTTACCCACTTCGATAATCAAATCTACCGGCTTGAAGGCCTATCATCTCTACGAGGATAGTATGAAGTGAGAGACATGCAAGACAGGAAGAAAGGAAAACACACTTCTCCCGTCCTGGATAGTTCCTATCTTTGTCTCCATTGCATAGATTTCAGCGTTGCCGGAAACTCATACAGCAAAAGAACAAGGATTTCGAACCTGCGGGTCTTCGTCAAAAACAAGGTTGTTGAAGATGATAAGGGAATGTGTAACCCGGTCAAAAGAAAGGGTTCAGTTCATTCTGGTGCCTACCAAGCCATCTAGCTTGACGCGATACCTAGGGCCGGCATAGTCGGTAATGTACATCCAGTTTCCGGCCACCCCGTCGAATTGCCAGATGTTTATTTCATTGAGTCTCTCTCTTTCAGATCCGTCTGGCCTCATTCGGTACAGACCCTTTTCTGAATGGAGAACATAATAGAACCAACCGTTGTCGAAACAAGAGCTGTTAACTCTGTCCGCAGAGGAGAGAACCGTAATTTCGGATCAGTCTTTCTTCATACGGCAGATCTCAAGATCCTCATAAGCTCGAGTTTCTGGATCGAGAACCGATACGAAGTAAACCCAACCATCCTCAACGAAACCCAACCTTCCTCTTTCAGAGATCAAAGTGTAGTCTGATCCATTGATCCTTACTCCGCACAGCTTCTGATAGTCTTCGAAGTATATCCACTCTTCGGATATCATTACCCTGCCCGGCTTTAGGGAACTTTGCAGAGCGGGATTTTTTCCGAGCCGTCTGTTTTCATCATGTATAGTGTCCCCACATCGCTTTCCAGTGTTGCGTCTTCTGTATTTAGCGCTTCCTTCTTTATTTCGTTGAACTCGGCCAGCGTTTTCTTCGTGCAATAGGCATGTGATCACCTAGAACGTAGAAATGGGCGACATTGTCCTCACTCAGTTTCATTTGCTCGCTTCCGTCCTTCCTCATTCTATACAGGTTGCTCACATCGCGATCGTTTGTGAAGTAAATCCAGTCACCGGAAAGAAAGATAGAACTGACCGAGAATTCGTTACCTCTCTGCGATTCGTCCAGTCGATGTTTATGGTGTACAGCCTGTTCTTTTCTACGAAAAAGATCTGCTCTCCTGACTGCGAAATATCTCCGAGATTCATTCCGTCTCCGGACATATCGTTTCCTTCCGCCTTCTCCAGGTAGTCCTTCGCAACGGGAAAGCCTTTGAAGAGGTCGGTAGACATTACCAGTATCGATCCAAAGACGAAGATAATAACGGCTCCAATAATTATTGAAATCAGTGTTCCCAATGCTCTATCTTTCTTTATAAAAGCGATGACAGATAAGACAAAGCCGGCCACTCCTAGAGTAAGAAGAGAGAAGACCGGTAGAGGAATCAATGAGAACTGTATCTGGGCAAAGAGCAAAAGGATGAAGGACAGACTCAGAGAGAAGCCCCACTTGCCTAATCGAGAGCGAGGAAGGAAGGTAATCTTCATGCCAACATCTCCTTTAGTTCATTCAGGGGGGATTGACATTTTTTATCCGAAACCCGAATGAATCCTGCCAAGAGAATGGATTCAATAGCAAATATGAACGATAGAGGAAACCTCTCCCATGTATCTTCAAGATTACATATCTGTGAGCTAGAATCCTGTGTCATAAAGTGGGGTCATGGCAAGCGTTTGAAATAGACTTTGATTCGGAGAGAAGACTGTTGGCGGGTCTTTTGTTTGTTTCCAAAGGATAGACTATGATAGTATAGTTTTCTTATGTTAGATGGGAGGGGTATGATTTGAGCGACAGATATCTCACGATTGAAGAGCAGCTTTCGCTTCCGATCGTAAACAATCCGGTAATTTCGCCCGATGGAAAGAAACTTGCCTATATACTGAAGCGCGCCGACTGGAACACAAACAAGTATTTGCAAACAGTTGTGGTTTATGATGCAGCAATTAAGACCGCTCTGCATGTCTCGAACGATGAGTTCGACTGCTCTCTTCCCGACTGGTCTCCCGATTCGAGTAAACTTGCATTTCTCCAGAAGACCGGCGGCGAAAACAAGAACGACGTCATGATCTTCGATTTCGAAGAGAAGCGAACGTTCAAGCTGCTGACTTTCGAAAACGACATAAGCCAGGTAAAGTGGAGCAGAAAGAACGACGGGCTTTACCTGGTTGCCGCCTCTCCTGAAAGCGATGAACTGAAAAAGAGGAAGGAGAACTACGGCGAATTCGAATACATAGACGAGGAACCGAAAAACAGCTCTCTTTTCTTCATTCATCTCTCACGAGCGATGAAGGAGTATTCTTCGAGGTTCGAACTGCCCAAGGATATGAGATCTGAAGAGACCCTTTTCGACAAACTGACAGATGAGAAGGAATTCCATGTTTCTTCGATCTCTCTTTCTCCGGACGGTAACTACGTGGCACTCATGGCTCCGCCGACAAGCGACGTCAACGATTTCGATGAAGCCAAGGTCATGCTTATGGACAGCGAAAGAAAACTGAAAGAACTACCCTTTAAGCATCCGAGAGGCTTCGCCTTCTCTCCTGACTCGAAGGAACTCGCTGTCGTGGTGCCAGATGGAGAAGACCCCTGGATGGATAACGGTGCTATCGAGATTGTGGATCTCTCCAATCTCTCAAAAGAGCGGATCAACGTCGAAGACGATCTGAACGTTGAACTGGTCTCCTGG
This sequence comes from Mesotoga sp. H07.pep.5.3, assembly GCF_002752615.1. NCBI lineage: Bacteria > Thermotogati > Thermotogota > Thermotogae > Kosmotogales > Kosmotogaceae > Mesotoga > Mesotoga sp. H07.pep.5.3. The sequence continues at coordinate 100,857 of NZ_AYTV01000007.1, read as the reverse complement.
ACAGAGAGGGGCTTCTTCGTCAGCTGGATAGAGAATAGCACAATGAGCCTCGGCCTGCTGGATATGAATGGCCATCTCGAACGTCTGACAGATCAGGACGAGATGATCCTGGCCTGCAGCGTTACCTATGATGGTAAACATATAGCGACTGCGATGGGGACCAATGCGGAGCCTCTTGAAATCTATTTAGATGGAAAGAAGATAACGGAGATCGCCGTTTCCTACCCGGAGAGAAAAAGGGTGAAGAAGGAACGGATCTCCTGGAAAAGCTACGACGGTACTGAGATCCACGGCGTTCTCAACCTTCCAGAAGATTTCGACAGCTCCAAGAGATACCCGCTCGTAGTGCTTGTACACGGCGGTCCGACATGGACTGCCCTAGCGGCGATGATCACGAGCAGCTACTATCCTGTGGAGCAGCTTGTGCCCAAAGGAGTGCTCGTACTTGAGCCGAATTACCGGGGCAGCGAAGGCTACGGAAGAGACTTCAGGAAGCTGAATTACAGAAACCTGGGTATTGGAGATTACGAAGACGTGGTTAGTGGCGTCGATCATCTTATCGAAAAAGGTTTCGTGGATGAAGACCTCGTTGGAGTCATGGGATGGAGCCAGGGAGGTTACATCTCGGCCTTCTGTGCGACTTACGGGAACAGATTCAAAGCCGCTTCGGTGGGAGCTGGGATATCCAACTGGGTGACCTATCACGTTAACACCGATATTCATCAATTCTGTCACCGCTACCTCGGCAACAACCCCTGGGAAGATCCTCAGATATACGAGCTGACATCGCCGATGACTTACATTAAGAATGCTTCGACACCAACCCTCATACAACACGGCGGCTCGGACACCAGGGTTCCACCACCGAACGCCTTCGAACTTTATCAGGGGTTGAGAGAGATGAACGTTCCCGTAAGGCTGGTTATCTACAAGGGCATGGGGCACGTCGCAGACAAGCCCGGTCTCCATAGAGCGATAATGAGACAGAATCTCGCCTGGTTCAGCCACTATCTTCTCGGCGAACCGCTTGAAGAGGCGTTAATGCTTAAACAGTCAGAGATTGAGAAGACCGAAGAGAAGTAACCAGTAGAATTACTTATTATAGTTGTTTTATTTGATTTCGAATCGAAAATACGCCGGCTGGTCGAAATTATTAAAAGTAAAGTCCTGAAAGCAGCCAATTTTGATGCAAAAAGAGATTTCGGAATCTACTAGCGCGATCGGCAAGAGAGGTGAACTCGTGAAGATCTTCAAGAACGGAAATCTCATGGCGGTTACCGATGAAAGAGGGGTTATAGACTGTGAGAGCGAAAAGGCGTCAGGCCTTTATCTGGAAGATACCCGCTTCATATCCAGAATGACTCTGAAAGCCTCGATTTACCTCAAGAGACTCCATGTAGATTTCTCATGGGACCGAATAGAAGCCCGCTATCTGGGGAGATCAAGACCCGACGTTTCTAACTTCGACATCTTCCTATCTGAAACCCTCCGTGTGGAAGGAAACACGTTGTACGCAGAAGTGACGGTAAGAAACTATTCGCTTGAAGAGGTTCAGCTGACTTTCGATTACGAAATCAGCTGCGCCTTTGAAGATATCTTCACGATAAGGGGAGAGAACGATGCTTACAGTGGGCTGGAAACATCCAGAACGGTATCGGCTTCTTCACTCAACAGCCTCGAGTATGAAAGCGACTTCGAAAAGGATGTCATAGAAAACTCGCTACCCTCGCTCTCTCTAAAGCTCAGGCCGGGGCAAAGCGGGACGGCCTCGGGTAAACTGAGATTGAGCAAGGTAGTGAAGAAAGAAGAGATCTTCAAGGATATGCTTTCAGAGAGACCTGTGGGGAATCTCCAGTTTACTAGGAACGTTAATCAAATAGGCGAAAGGGAAATTGGAGATCTGAAGATACTTATGATTCCGACGGTCTATGGTGATTTTCCGGGCGCAGGACTTCCATGGTACGCCACCGTCTTCGGAAGAGACAGTTTAATCTTCGGACTCCAGACGGTCGATCTTCTTCCAGAGATCACGAGGAACATACTGAAGATCCATTCTCTTCTCCAGAGTTGTGAAGAAGAGACTCATTCCGAGGCTCAGCCGGGAAAGATTGTCCACGAGACCCGCCTGAACGAGCTTTCTCTGTCAGGAAGATTGCCTTTCGAAAGATACTACGGAACGATCGATGCGACCCTTCTCTTCATAATGCTATCTCACAGGTACTACCGGCAGACAGGCGACCTTGACTTCATTAAATTCATCGAGAAAAACACCATTGCAGCCGCAAAGTGGATCGACGAATATGCCGACCCCGATAACGACGGATATGTCGAATTTGCTCCTTCTGGCGGTGGACTCGTGAATCAGGGCTGGAAGGATTCTGCCGATTCGGTGAACTTTGCCGACGGCAGGCTTGCCGAACCGCCCCTTGCCCTCGTAGAGGTTCAGGGCTATTTGTACGATGCTTTCAAATGCCTCGAGAAGCTCATGGTTCTCTTTGATAAACGAGAGATGGCCTCTCTTTATGCTTCGAAAGCGGCAACTTTGAAGATCAATTTCAACCGTGATTTCTGGCTCGAAAATGAGAGCTACTTTGCTACGGCTCTCGACAAGAACAAAACTCCGGTAGATTCGATAACCTCTAACCCCGGACATTGCCTTATGACTGGAATAGTGGACGAAGACAAAGCAGATGCTCTGGCAGATAGACTCTTCTCAGAGGATATGTACACAGGCTGGGGAATAAGAACTCTCTCGAGCAAGATGAAGCGCTACAATCCCTTCTCGTACCATAACGGAAGCGTCTGGCCGCACGACAACTCGCTGATTATGCTTGGGCTTATCAGTTACGGCTTTTCCGAAAAGACAAAGAGGCTCGCCTCAGATCTCTTGAGAGCGAAGGAAAAGTATCGTGACAATCGCCTCCCCGAACTCTTCAGCGGTCTCTCCTCATCTGAAACAGCCGGGAGTCTTTTGGAATATCCCGCAAGTTGTTCCCCTCAGCTCTGGTCAATTGGAACGCTCTTTGTGATTTCAAGTGTTGTGGCGCCTGATTTAGACTGAAATGAATCTCTAGAAATTCGAAACTTCTAAAATCATTCTGGATATCGAGTTAACTCAAGAAAACATGATAGTCTTCGTTAGCTGTAGAGGCTTTTGTTCGGAAGATATTTCATCTCGGAGCTTTAAAAAGTTTCGTTATACCACTTACGCTTTCCAGTCCTCTTTTCTTAGAGACAAAAGAATTAATCGGGATCTATGCCCTTTGATTGCCATAGAGCTTTTCACAACTATGATAACGACCTTCAGTCTTGCTTATCTGATTTGTCGCTGTCATCCAGTCGAGACGAACCGTCGGTAGATTCTTCGCTTTCTTTTCTCAGCCGCTTTGCCTTCGCTTTTGCTTTCTTTGCGCTCTTTTCTTTTACCTTATCGTACATTTCTCTTATCCAGACATCGACGGGCGCCTTCCACTTCTCGGCCTTGCTCGGTATGTTCTTTATCATAGTCCTTGGATTTATACCTAGTTCCTTCGCCATTCGTATCGTTTCGTCACCGACCTTGCATCTCTTCTTGACTTCTTTCCATTCTTCTTCTCTTTTGTTGTTGGCCATAATTGCCTCCTGGGGTTGTTTTTAATTCAAGAATCGGTCATGAGTATATCTCGGTAATGTATTCTTTAGTATCTGCTGCCTAATGCAACTTGAATAATCTCGGCTCTTCAGAAAATAATTCCCGATTTCCGGTGTGTAAGAGCAATTCTTTAACCGACAAGGCTAGTCTAGCACACGAAGCTTTCGACAAGTAAAACCACCTGAAAAAGAAACTCTTATAGAACCATCTTCGCACCCAATGTGAATCCGTACCAACAACGAATACACGTGTGAAGAAGCCACAGACTCGAAGTGATCTGAGAAAACGTCTTCTGAATTGGCAGAGACTATGCCAGAAGGATCAATTCAGAAATCTTTTCCGAACGAACCAGAATCCTTGAAAGCCATTCTTAGCTAATGGTTTCACACCTCTGTGAAAGTTTTCTCGTAAGCGGCGCGATTTGATTTTTTATTGTAATCTTTGTAAACTAATAATATATGGCATATGAATTGGGCAATAACTGACAACTAGTTAGAATATGCAGGTTTTTAGGTGTTTAGCAATGACTCGCAAAGAATTCGAATTTTTCACTTATCTGAATACTACTTCTTGTAGTATCTTGAATCCCCTGGGACTTTGTCTCAGCTTCTGCAAGGATCATTGGAGCTCCTGGGCGGGAATATGCTTTGTTAAGGACAACGACGACTACGCTGTCGTCTATTATCGATAGTTGAAATCATTCTGTTCGATTTGTCATGACAGTTCAGAGAATTGATATTCCATGTAGTAAATCTATTCACGGAGGTAACGGATGATAGAGAAACAAGAAGCTCAGCAAATTCTGGAGAAAATGCTTGGAAAAGGGGTGTCATTCAGACCAGATCAGTGGGAAGCAATCAACGCAGTTGTCAACGAACACCGGAAGGTTCTTCTTGTTCAGAAAACAGGCTGGGGAAAGAGTATAACATACTTTCTTTCTGCATACTTTCTGAGGAAAGAATCAAAGGCTGTAGTATTGCTTGTAAGTCCGTTGTTATCATTGATGAGAAATCAGATCGACATGGCCAAGAGAATCGGAATCATCGCAGAAACTGTAAATAGTACGAATTCAACTGAATGGGAAGAGATTATTGAAAGAACAAGAAAAAATGAAGTAGATATACTCCTCATTTCACCAGAAAGACTAGGGAATAAAGGTTTTCTTGAGAAATTCGTCTCGTTCAATATAGGACTTCTTGTAGTCGATGAAGTACACTGCATATCGGATTGGGGTCATGACTTCAGGCCAGACTATCGAAGAATTGTGCGTATAGTTTCAAATCTTCCGAAGGGAGCCCCATTGTTAGGAACAACAGCTACTGCCAACGACAGAGTAGTGAGAGACATTGAAGAGCAGTTCGGCAAAGATCTTCTTACCATTAGAGGTCCACTGAAGCGAGAAAGCTTGAAACTTCAGGCGGTGAGACTTGCAGATCAGTCTGAAAGGCTGGCATGGCTTGCTGAGAACTTACCCAGCATTCCAGGATCAGGAATCATCTATTGTCTGACGAAGATTGACTGTGAAAGAGTCGCCAGATGGCTCAAAGATAACAATATAAATGCATCTGCATATCATGCGCAAATGAATAACGAAAGAAAAGAAGAGCTGGAAAAACTGCTGATGAAAAACGAGGTAAAAGCTTTGGTTAGTACGGTGGCTTTGGGTATGGGATATGATAAACCGGACATTGGTTTCGTGATTCATTTTCAAACTCCATCGTCGATAGTAGCCTACTATCAGCAAATCGGGAGGGCAGGAAGATCAGTAGATTCTGCAGAGGTTATTCTTCTAGGAGGTAAGGAAGACGATGATATTCACGATTACTTCTTTGAAAATGCTTTTCCTGAAAGGGCGGTCATTGAAACGCTAGTAGAATTGATTGGGCAGTTTCCAAGAAGTAAAGCCGAGATAATGAGATCAATAAACGCTAAAATATCGGAAATCGAGAAGTGTCTTAAGATTCTTGAAATCGATGGCATTATTACCAGAAATGGCTCCAGATACATCAGGACTGCAAACAGGTGGAGTCCTAACAGTGAAAGGTGGGAGGAAATAATTCATCAGAGAAAACAAGAGTACAAGGATGTGAAGGCATTGTTTGAATTGAAAGGATGCCTTATGAAGTACGTCGTCAGTAAGCTTGATGATTATCTCAGTGAAGATTGCGGTAGATGCTGCAACTGTGCGGGGGATTTTCGACCCAGGGCTACAAACCATCAGCTCGTTCAGAAAGCCTCAAAGTTTCTTAAGAATAGATTTGTGAGAATTGAGCCAAGGAAAAGATTCCCTCATCGATTTGAAAACATCATTCAAATACCGGAACCCTTCAGATGTGAGGTTGGTTATTCGTTGAGCATTTATGGTGATGCCGGTTGGGGTAGAATGGTTAAGGAGGACAAATACGAAAGGGGACATTTTAGAAGTGAATTGGTAGCCGCTTCTAAGGAGTTGATTACCGATTACTGGTCGCCTGAACCGTTTCCAGAAATTGTTGTGTCCGTTCCGTCTCTCAGGCGTCCCTATCTGGTCTCTAGATTTGCGGAAGCTTTGGCTAAAGAGATTGGTCTGAGTTACATACCGGATTGTGTAGTGAAGAAAAAGGAAACACATGAACAAAAGGCCATGAAAAACTCATCTATGCAGTTTGAAAATGTACTCTCCGCTTTTGATGTTTCTCTTGACCTTGGGGGTAAAAGAGTCCTCCTTGTTGATGACCTGGTCGATTCGAGATGGACATTTACGGTAATAGCTTATCTGCTGAAGAAGAAAAACGCCGGTGCGGTTTATCCCTTTGCTCTATCAGCTTCGTGGGAAGGTGGTTATGATGACGACGAGTCATGATTACATATCTGACAGACATTCGATAATGCTCCTTACAATTAGATTTGATGCAGAGCGGAACGATGATCTCAAACCTCTCAACTTGAAGAATTTCAACATCCTTGCCAGGCGCATTGCCTCTTCTGCAGTTTCGAGGCCTTCCAAACTCCTGGAACTTAGCGAATCAGAGATCGGCGAGCAGCTTGAGATAGACGAAAAATCTGCGAAGCTTATAGCTGGCCTTTTGAGTAGGAAGCACTCTCTCGCGATTGAGCTTTCAAATCTCGAAGAAAAAGGCATTCGTGCGATATCGCGTGCAGAACCGGAGTACCCTAGCAAACTGCTGGATAAGCTCAAGCATCTTGCGCCGCCATTGATTTTTTACGCGGGAGACCTTTCAATACTAAACAATAAGGCGATTTCAATCGTAGGTTCCAGAAGAACCTCTCAGTCTTTGCTTGATCAAGCTCATCTCTTGGGAGAAAAATGTGCCCAGTCAGGTGTAACAGTAGTTTCCGGTGCTGCAAAAGGTGTTGATATGTACGCTATGATGGGATCGCTTCAGAACGGAGGTCTTGCTGCCGGTATTGTAGCTGATTCTCTCAAGAGTTTCATAATAAAGGATGAGATCTCCAGATTTGTTAGGGATGGTCGCCTCGTATTGCTGTCAGCGTTCCCTCCTTGGGAGAAATTCACTGTTTGGAGGGCAATGGATAGAAACAAATATATCTATTCGCTTTCCGACTTTGGCATAGTTGTACGAAGTGATCTGGAAAAGGGTGGGACTTGGTCAGGGGCTACAGAATGCATTGAAAAGAATTACTGCGCACTGTTTGTGCTTGACCTCGGTAAGGAAGAAAGAGGAAACGCAAAGCTAATAAATATGAGAGGGATACCGCTTGACATTGATATGATCTCCCGGGAGCCCGACATATACCGTTTGTTATCCGGCATGATCGAAAGAGACAGTGAAGAGGAGCCGTTCATTGGTCAAAATGTGAAACAGCTTCCGCTTTGGTTCTGAGAGCTTTCTATCCTTGGTCTGATAATTAATGGAACTCCTTTCTGTGACCTCAGCCTCATACTCTGGACTCTTTTAGCAGGCTATTTCGAAGAGTTCGACATCATTTAGATAAACAAGACACATGAGTTCGTTTCCCAGAAAGGGCTATGGAGTTTGTGAAGATTGTAAGCGTGTCACTAGGTGTTAAGCCAGGTTTCGAAGTAGGTTGGACACTCTTTTACTTCAAGCTTGGAAACGTTTTCACGCTGTTTGCCTGTCAGTTTTTAGACTTCAGCGAATGAAAAGAAAGAGCGATGGAACTGGTATGAAATTAATGGTTGAGATCTAAGTGAGATTTTTTTGGGGGCAAGGATAGGAGTCTCATCCTATTTGCTGATATAGCATAGTAAGCAGTGAATCATATTGATAATGCCCAAGGACAAAGAGATAGATAATCATCTCTTTCTTTCAATTATCTAGCTAGTTTGGCTATTTTCAGATCTTCTGCTGTCAAATCTTGGATGTAACAACCGGTATTCGAATGCCCTGTTCGAAACTCTCTTGGCGTTAATGTAGCTAAGAGAATGCCAGTACCATGGATAAGGATGGAGTAGAATACAGCAGTGAAAGAGAGGTAATTGCAGAGAGCAGAGGAGAACACTCCAAACTGGAGGCGAAAAGAGATGGACAATCTAAGAATGTACGGTGACCCTCCATTCAGAGTTGTCGTCGCCCATGGAGCACCTGAAAGCACTTCTGATTTCCTTCAAATCTCAAAGACCAGCGTAGAGATAGAACCCCTTGTTTTTTTCCTGAGATGATCTTGAACCAAACGGCTGCAATCTCTTGCGGGAGCTGTTTGATAGTCTAGAAAAGCGAGTCTCAAATTTCACAGCAACCTGTCTAAAGCCTGTCCAAAAGGCAGAGACTGAAAATCAAGAAGTATTACGACTAAACTCTACCAAGGGAAAGCCTCCATCTTTGTCGAGAAGCACATGTACTAATGACTCCATAGTTAAATCAACTCAAATAGGTGCTTTCTTTTTGTCTGTTTTTTCAGTATATCCTTTCTAAGCTTTTATCGACTAAAGCTTCAACATCGTCAAGTGATACGTTGATCGTAGCAGAACCTGACTCTATCGAAGCTTTGCCAACCGCTATCGCAACTCTGCGGGCGATTCCTGGTTCGAAGACTTTCGGGAGTATATTGTCAGCGGATAGCTTGTCGTCGCTGACGGCATCAGCGAGCGCATCAGTGGCAGCAAGCTTCATGGATTCGTTGATTTCTCTGGATCTGACGTCTAGCGCTCCTCTGAATATGCCTGGGAAAGCGAGGACGTTATTTATCTGGTTCGAAAAATCCGATCTTCCAGTTGCAACAATCTTTGCCCCAGCTTCTTTTGCAATGTCGGGCATAATCTCGGGAACTGGATTTGCTAAAGCGAAGACAATGGCCTTTTCCGACATTGATTTTATCATCTCAGCTGAAACGATACCTCCAACCGAAGTGCCAATAAAAACATCGGCGCCCTTCACAGCCTTTGCCAGGTCACCAGAGAGGTTGTCTGGATTGATTTCCTGGACAATCTCACGATGAAATTCATTCAAGAGCGTCCTGGGATCGTTTTTGTTAAGAACACCGTTTCTGTCAACTGCAATGATGTCTCTTACGCCGGCCGCGAGCAACATCTTGATCGTTGCTCCACCAGCGGCTCCAATCCCAACCATTGCGACTCTCAGGTTTTCCATCTTCTTATTTACTATCTTCAGAGCATTTCGCAATGCGGCAGTGGCTACGATTGCCGCTCCGTGTTGGTCGTCATGGAAGACCGGTATGTCGAGCCTTCGCTGAAGCTCTTGTTCAATGTAGAAGCACTTTGGAGAGGAGATATCTTCGAGGTTTATTCCGCCAAACGTGGGAGACAGAGCCTGAACGAAGGCAATTATCTCATCGGGTTGATGGACGTTTACACAGAGAGGAAAGGCATCCACATTTCCGAATTCTTTGAATAACAGAGCTTTGCCTTCCATGACAGGCAGACCGGCCTCAGGGCCAATGTCTCCAAGACCGAGAACGGCTGTTCCGTCCGAAATAACTGCGACATAGTTCCATTTGTTGGTATACTCGTAGGCTAACTCATTATTCTCGTTTATGATTCTACAGACGTCTGCAACTCCGGGAGTATAGGCAAGTGACATAGCCTTCATGCTATCCACACGAACTCTACTTCTCACCTCAAGTTTTCCTCGCAGTTCTTTATGGAGTCTCAGTGCTTCTTCGTTCAAGCTGATCACCTTCTATTCAAAGCAAAAACATCGTTTCCAAGGGAGTCGATAGCAACATACAGTGGGAAATCTTTAACCTGGACTCTGAATATCGCTTCAGTACCGAGATCCTCAAAAGCCAAGACAGTCAAATCGGATATCCTACTGGCCAGAGCGGCGGCGGCACCACTGGGAGCGAGAAAGTAGCCTCTCTTGTAATCCCTGCAAAGCGTTGCAGCCAATGGTCCCCTTTTTCCCTTGCCTATTGTTGCTAAAACGCCTTTCATATATAGCATCTCTAGAAATGAATCCATCCTACTGGAAGTAGTAGGACCTATGGCGCCGAAAGAAACTTTCGTTGGTTTTGCCGGTCCCGCATAGAAAACTATTGCACTATTTAGAGAAACTGGTATTTCTTCATTTTCTTCAATCATCTTTTTTAGCCTTTTCTGTGCGGCGTCTCTCATTACAAGAAACTCGCCTGAATAGAGAAGTTCATCTCCAGCGCGCAGTTCTTCGATCTTCAAGGATTATTCTCCCCTTTCTGGCGATAAAACAGTCCGTTGCAAGCCCAATCGGTATTGTTGCGATGTGCGTAGGGTAAGTCTCAATATGCACCGAGTAAGCAGTTATCCCTTTTCCCAAACCCTGATAACCAATTCTCAGATCGTTGACATCTTTCAGAATTCTTTCTTCCAGAGCTGCATATTCCTTGTCGCAATGTTTTTCATTAATAGATTTGGTAAGCGCAAGCTTAGCAAGAACCATGGCTTTGTCTGAACTTCCACCTATCCCTATTCCAATTTTTAGTGGAGGGCAACCTCTAGCCCCACTCTCTCTTATTGATTCAACGACTGTGTGGACCACCTCATCCACAGTCGAAGCGGGATTAAGCATGAAAAGTCTAGAAAGGTTCTCGCTTCCTCCTCCTTTTACAAGAAAGCGTATTTCCAGTTTATTCCCCCTTACAGGAAAGAGATGGCAAATGGCTGGAGAGTTGTCTCCAGTATTCTCTCTCTTCAAAAGAGGATCGGACACCACAGAGTATCTAAAAGGTTCGCTGGTATAAACCTTCTTGACTGTCAGATTCAACGTTTCAACAATCGGTTCTTCCAGCGTTACTTCGTTTCCCTGAAAGACGAAAAACTCTAGAAAACCTGTATCCTGACAAATGGGGAGCCCCATTGCTTTTGCATCTTCTGCATTTTCCTTCAGCACTCCTGAAAAAGGTCCTTCGTAGAGATCAAGCAGTTTCACAATTTCGGGATCAATCTCCGTATTTGCCCTCGAAATTGCTTCTCCAAGCACCCCAGTTATTTCTTCAGCCGAAATCAAAGCTTCACCCCGTCAACCAAGACCATTGAACTCTACCGATAGACGTTTCTCGCTCTCTGCAATGTCTTCTACTAGTTTCCACAGGGAGTCTGCAATTGCTTCAGTCCTTTCTTCTATCGAATGAATGAGACTTTCCATAGCAGAAGCAGACGGTCCTCCGGGGATTTCACGTATCTGCACAAAATGCTTGGGAGAAAGAATGCTTTCTAGTTCCGAATCGCTCATGTTCAATACTCTCCCCACAAGCTCGGAGAACTTTCTGCGTAAAGCCTCAAAAGAGTATCCCGATTTCACGTAAGCGCTCGTAACAGTGTGAGCCGTCCTGAAAGAAATCGCTTCTCTCCTTACTAGTTCATCAGCCAGTTCCGTAGTCGTTGTTCCCGTAGAGATTGCTATATGATTAACTTTTTGCTCATCGACAGAAGCCTTCAGGAGCGTTTCTTCCAATAACTCCAGAAGACCGGAAAACGTTTCATAACCTCTGGTGAAGCTGGTTACAGGAGCGTCAGCCACCTCATTAACATCCTGATAGGGAACGTTGTGGAAGAGATCTATAAGGCTCTGGAAATCACCGGCTGCCATTCCGGATTGGATTCTGATATGTTCGATAATGACTGGATTCCTCTTTTGTGGCATTATGCTGGAAACCTGCACGAGTTCATCGGGAAATCTTAGCATTCCTACTTCGCAAGAAGCTTTGTGACCCATGTCAGCCATAAGACGCGTTATGTCATTAAGAATGCTTTTCAACCACATTGATGGATAGGTTAGCCAGTGGGAGGTTACGATTGCCTGGTAAGAGTTCGGTACCGGTCTGTCGAAACCAAGCAGATCAGAAACCAGCTGTCGGTCAATATTGAATCCAGTGGTTGTAATTGCCGCTGCTCCAAGAGGGCATTGATTTACGACTTTCATGGAGGCGTGCAATCCCTCCAGTCCTTCGAGAAACTCCAGAAGGAAAGATGAAAGATAGTGGGCAAGAGTCGATACCTGCGCGGGCTGTCCATGTGTGTACAGAACCAGGAGTTGCTCTCTAGACCTCTTTATCTTATCAATAAGAGTTCTAGTAATAGATAGCATCTGTTTCATAAGTGAAATCATCAGCTTTCTCACGTACAATCTGAAAACTGTCGCATCCATGTCATTCCGACTTCTGGCCGTGTGGAGTGATCCAGCCTTTTCTCCGATAAGAAGTTCCAACTGCTTCTCATAGAAGAAGAAGAGATCCTCGACTCCTTCAGGGATTTCTTCGGGTATCTTCAATGTAGAATCCAGTTCGATAATCGCCCTTTTCAGAGCAGAGGCAGTGTTCGAATCAACTATTCCTTGCCTTGCAAGCATGACCAAATGGGCCTTGTTTTGCTTCCTGAACTCATCAAGAAGAGATGTCGCCCAGTGCTTGTAAGATCTTCCGAGAACGTACTTCGTGTAAATCGGAGAAAATCTCATACTACCTCCCGTTTAGAAGGTCGTCTATGTTGCCAAAGACCACTCTGTCGATTTCATCATCTGAATATCCTACGTTTATCATGGCCTTGTACTGTTCGTCAAAATAAGATTTCGCATAGCCCCTTGGGAAATAGCTAGAGTCTGTTCCAAATATGATTCTTCGGGGACCTATAGTCTCTCTATATTTTCTGAAAAGCATCTCAAGATTTACTTCGTAAGGCATCCATTTCATCCACTGGTTCGATCCGCTGGTGTCGATGTACACGTTGGGACAGGCCCAGCAGAGATTCAGGGTTTCAAAGACGTATCCACAACCGAAATGTGGCACTATTATTCTCATGTTGGGAAAGCTCTTTGCCACATCGTGAATTATCAGCGGATTGATATTCACATGGTTAGCAATTCCGCCAGCTGAGCCCATAATACCGAAATGAATCAAAACAGGTATGTTTTCTCCCTGAGCTACTTCCCAAACAGGGTAGAGTTCCTTGCTGTCCAGGGGAGTATCCACTGCCGGCCCAAGTATCTTATACCCTTTGAGTCCCTGCTCTCTTATAGATTTCTCAAGTAGGGTAGGAGCCTCTTTCAGAGAGGGATCGTGATGAGCATAGCCATAAAACCTGTCGGGATGAGCTTTGACTATCTCCGACATGACTTCATTTCCACCAGAAGTGACAAAGACTACCGAGATATCGTACTTGGTCGCCTCTTTGTACCATCGCTCTACCAGTTCATCTTGAGAGGCAAGTGGTTCCGCTCTATCAAACTGCCAAGCCTTTCTCCAGCGAGCTTGTTCTTGCATAACCCAAGGGTGAACATCACCCTTGGGCCTTCCGAAGAGATCTGGAGAAGGAAAATGAACGTGAGAATCAATAATCCTCATGACAATCACCCTTTCAATCCCGACATAGCAATTCCCTTCACAATTTGCTTTTGGAAAATTATGAAGAAGATTATCAAAGGAATAGTTGAAACAGCAGCTCCAGTCATAATCAACTCCCAACTGGTTAGGTTCTCACTTGAGAAATAAGACAAACCAACTGGAAGAGTATACATCTTCGGTGTTTGGGCAACTATCAAAGGCCAAAGAAAAGCATTCCAGTTGCCTATGAAATTGAAGATCGCCAGTGTCGCGAGAGCCGGTTTGACAAGTGGCATGACTATTCTCATAAATATTCCAAATTCGGAAACCCCGTCGATTCTCGCGGCGTCCAGTAGATCGTTTGGTATTGTCGTCATGAACTGCTTCATTAGAAAGACACCGAAAGCACTTATCATACCCGGAAACATTATGCTCCAGTAGGTCTCCATCCACCTCAATTGTCTAACCATTATGTACCAGGGAATCACTAACATTTCGGTAGGAATCATTAGTGTGCTAAGAATCAGAATGAATATGATGTTCTTTCCCGGAAAATTGTACTTGGCGAGTGTATAACCCACCAGCGAATCAAAGAAGAGAACAGAAATTGTTGTTACCACAGCTACGATCATGCTGTTCAAAAACCATCTCGGAAACATAGAATAGTTGAAAATGAACTCGTAGTTTTCCAGAGTTGGTTCTGTTGGTATCACCGTCATTTCATAGATCTCTTCGGTTGACTTGAAAGAAGAGGAAAACATCCACACGAAGGGAAAAACCATCACAATGGCAAAGATCGTTAGAAATATATAGGCAAAAATACTTGTTTTCCTGTATGCCCTAGTCATGCATAACCACCCACCAATCAGTATTGGACTCGCTTATTCAATACCAGTAGTTGTATCAGGGTAATGCCCATAATGATCATAAAAAGTATAACAGTCGCACTAGAAGCGAGACCCATATCAAAAGATCTGAAGGCTTTCTGATATATGTACAGTACCAAGGGTTTTGTCGAGTTCAAGGGACCGCCGGATCCTTGATCGGTCATGTTGTAAACCTGCGTGAAGATCCTCAGAAATGTAATGCTCTGTGTAACTACAAGAAAAACTGTAATCGGGTTTAGAAGAGGCAATGTGATTTTGAAGAAAGATTGCTTCGAAGTTGCTCCATCAATTTTGGCGGCTTCTATGTACTCTTGAGGTATCGTTTGCAGGCCGGCGAGATAGATAATGATGCAATATCCCAGATTTACCCAAACTGTCGTAACAACAATTGCCGGCAGAGACTGATTCATACTGCTCAAAAAGGGTTGTGCGTCAAGGCCGAAGGCCATAAGAAGATTGTTTAATATTCCTGCCGGTGGCCGCTGATAGATCCATCTCCAAACCCAACTTACTGCCACAAGTGGTGTGATATAGGGCATCACGTACAACAAACGGTAAAACCACTGCAGATGTCGAACCCTGTTCAGCGTAGTGGCCAAAAAGAGGGACAGGACTATGACGAGAGGTACACCGTAAGTCACGTATTTAAGGGTATTCCAGAGAGAAGTCACGAACACTTTATCTTTGAAAAGCTTCACGAAATTGTCGAACCCAACGAAATCTTTATTTGGTGAAATTAGCTTCCAGTTTGTGAAACTCAACCAGAAGGTATATATCATCGGATAGAAACGCACAACAATATAGAAAACCAATGGGATAGCCAGGAAAACATAAGCTGTAAGGATTCTCTTCTGACTTATCTTCATTCTTTACCCCCAAAGAGAACGGCCGTGGCTATGCCACGGCCACCTGCTCTTCAAATTACTCTACCCTGGACCAGAACTCGTCTATTATTGCTTGATCTTCAACTGCAGCTTCTTCGAAAGCCTTAACAGGATCCATACCCTGTATCCATACCTTGTCTACAGCATCCATCAGGACCTGGCGTTGTCCGCTTTCGTCAACGAAGAAAGTCGCATGGGCGTACTCGAGACCCTTGAGGAACGGTCCGTATTCGGGATGATCATAATAAGCGGCTGCGACATTCGGGTTGGCGGGAAGCTCGCCGACCTGTTCAAGCCAGAGCTTCTGAGCATATTCTGAGGTTATGAATTTCAGGAACTTGATCGAAGCATCCAGCTTTTCGCCGGTTGCATTGGTAGTTATGGCGTGCGCCCAGAAAGATGCGAAGTTAGACTTCACTCCGTTCATCGATGGAAGCTCCGTAACTCCCCAGTTGAGGTTCTCAAGAGGTCTGAAAGTTCCAAGCCTGAAAGAGCCGTCGATCGTCATTGCTGCTTTGAGAGATCTGAAGGCCGTTACATCGTCGTTCAGGAATCCCGGATAACCGACCTTATCTTCCGTTATCAGGTCGGTATATACCTTCAGAGTGTCGGGTGCAGTCAGGGAGTAGAGAACCGTTCTATTGTCAGCACTGTAGGGTGTTCCACCGAGCTGTCTGACAAGGACTTCTCTAATCCACTGGTGACCCTGACCGGATGGCTGCATTGTCAGACCTTCCTGAATTATGTTGCCCTTGTCGTCGTACTTCGTGAGCTTCTTTGCAAATTCGACCATCTCGGCGAAAGTCGTTGGCGGAGACTCCGGATCGAGACCAGCCTCTGCAAACAGATCCTTGTTCCAGAAGAGTGCTAGAGATCTTACGGCCGTTGGAAGGGCATAGGGAACTCCGTCAAACTCAATTCCTTTGGATACGAAAGGAAAAAACTGACTGCTAAGATATTCAGGGGAAAATTCGCTTTCAGGAAGAGGAACTAGATATCCTGAAGTAACGTAAAGTGGAATCCATCCGTAGAAAAGAGTAAGAACATCAGGCCCGACTCCGGCAGGAACAGACACCGCGACCTTCTCGTTGAAATTCTCGTAGGGGAAAGTAACGTGCTCTACTTCGATCCCAGGATTCTGCTTTTCGAACTCTTCGATAAGCTGATCTACGAGTTTCACTTTTGTTTCGTAGTAGTACTGCCAGAAGGTAATCTTCACTGCGCCAGCAAAACTGGCGAAGACAACCAAACTTACCAGAAGAAACAACAATGCTCTTTTCATTTGCCCACCTCCAAAATAGTGATGTTGCTCATACTTCCATGAAGACCTTTCTTTGAACATTGCACACAGCGCCTAACGAAACCCCTAGTTCGCCCAACTCTCCACGCTTGAAAGTAACGCGCTCAAGTATTTCAGGAGGAACGGTCCTCTTTAGTACCGGCATTATTAAACTGACTATCCTATCGTATTGGTTGTAACCAATTCCACCGGTTATGACAACAACATCTGGATCAAGCAGTGTGATGACATTCGCGATAACCACGCTAAGGTGCTCACAAGCAACCGTAACTATCTCTCTGAATCTCGGATTTGTGTCTGAATGATCAAACATCTGTGCGACCGACGGTTCGTTTTCAAACTCCGAAAGAAGCTTTTCAAAGGCGTATCCCGAGAACCAGCTTTCAAGGCTTCCAAACACAAAGCTCAGATTCTTCTCTCTGCTCCAGTCGGTTATCATATACCCTATCTCTCCAGCAACTCCGCTTGATCCTTCGTAAAGCTCGTTGTTTATGATTAATCCAGCACCTGTTCCTGTACCAAGTGCTGTCAGAAAGACATTTCTGCATCCCTTTGCAGCTCCAGCCCACAACTCACCGAGAGCGTTAAGTGTCACGTCATTCGAAACAAATGTTGGAACTTCGAATCTCTTTTCGATATAATCACGCAAATTCACTTTTCGGAGCCCAAATGCGGGCATATAAAAAATCAATCCACTCTCAGGATCTACAGTTCCTGGAACACCGAGTCCGATTCCCATTACTTTCGAGACTGGGACTTTCATTACCTGAGATATCGCCATTTCCACAATCTCTAGAAATGTCTTCTCATTTGAAATAGATTTAGTAGAGAATCTTACCTTCTCAACAATATTTCCATCAAGATCCGAGAGTATAGAGATCAGTTTGTTACCTCCGACATCTACGCCAACCACGTACTTGTAAGTGGGAACGAAAGATAACAGCATGGGCTTCTTCCCGCCGCGATTTGAACTTTCTCCTTCTTTTACTTCAACTACTGAACCCTGAGAGATGAAATTGTTCACAATTACTGACACTACAGGTTTGCTCAAACCACTCTTTCTGGCTATATCTGCTCTGGAGACCAGACCCTCATCTCTAACGATTCGCATTATTTTTTCTTCAGTTTCGCGCAAGCATCGACTCAATGGAATCACCTTTGCTTCGTTAAGTAGGCTAACTTACTAACATTATACTTCATGACTCTCTTCTCTTATAAACAGGGATACTGGCGAGCTGAGCTTAATACAGATTGTGAAGGACGAAGGGAATCAATTATCGTCAGTTTTCTCAATATTTGATAGTTCATAGAACCGGGGACCTTTGGGGCCCCCGGATTCTCTAATTGCCTCACTTTACCTTTGGTAAACTCAACATATTCGAGAAGACTCTATATCCACCCGGCACAAGATAATCAAGCTGTCTGTACCATACGAGCGCGGTGTAGATGTACGTCCCCTCTCCGTAGTTTGCAATCAATAGTGATCCTGGCTCGATATCCTCGCCGGGATCATCGGTGTCAATTAATGGAGTGAACTCAGGTGCCCATTTGTTCGGGAAGTAGAGACCTCTCTCCTGTTTCCAGCCCTCCCAGTCTGAATCTCCGATTACATTTGGCCAGTTGAAAATTGGGTGATCTGGAACAAGTATTTTCATCTCGGCTTCCTCGACTGTGACTCTGTTTCTACTAATAGTAAAGTCGTAGGGTGCCCAGCTGCCACTGTATTCGCCTGTCTTATGATACTGAACGATCAGGTTACCACCACTGAATACGTACTCATTAAGCCTTGCAGAGTTCGCCTCAATATCCGGTCTTGCTGTAGCTGCTCTCGTACCTATGACGATAGTGTCGTATTGACTTAGATCACCAGCGGCAAGGTCAGCAGGGCTCAATTCGGTGACATCTACTCCCATCTGTCTGAGGTACACAGTATTGATATCCAGCCCACCATCCACATAACCAACTTTTAGATCGGCAGCAACTTTCACATCGATAACTGCAACATTGAAGACCGAAGGCTTGTAGAGATATTTCGTTTCGATGTGAGGATATGCGATGATCTGGTACCCTTGATTGAATACCTTACCATCAACTATGGTTTCTACAACAATTTCGGATTGGCCAAGAGGTGCGTTGGCAGGAATCATGAAATCAATCTCTAAAGTTGTTGATTCATTCTCACGCCCAAGAACGAACGACGTTTCTTCTGTAACTAACTCCCATCCAGCCGGGAGGTCAAGAACTACTTCTCCAGAAATCTCATTTGCAGTATTGTTCTGAACCTTGACAGCAATTGATCTTACGATTGAAGATGAACTCGCTGGAGCCATCAACCTTTCAGGTTCTGTGGATATCGAAACCTGAGGCACCACTCTAGCATCTGCAACTGCCTCGGCCAATACAGATGTTCCCGATACTTCCCATTCAGCAAATCCGGTGATTGGATTCTCATCAAAAGCATCAGTGTAGGGAGCATCTTCCGCGACAGTAACCGTAAAAACCGCCTCACAACTTTGGTTGAAAGCTACGTCCTCAAATACTTCTCCTCCAACTACCGTCCAACCCTTCGGTACGTCTAGACCCAGTTTTACTGAATCGACATTCTGACCACCTAGATTCCAGAAGGACACTGTAACCTCAAATGTTTGTCCAGGAACTATGGCTAAGTCTTCTGCTTCTACAACTACTCTCGTTGAGAAAAGCTCGTTACAAGCAGCGACAAAATCCTCTTCCTTCATTGCAAGTCTCTCAAGTAGGAGTGCTTTATCGTTTCTGGTTAGATCAGCTTCCTGTGCAAAAGCAATTATTTCCCTAACTAAGCCCAATCCTTCAAGAAGCTCTTCACCGACCGAAAGAGGATTCATCGCGTCAAATCCCGCGACTATAGCGTTTGCAATTCCGTTCAATTCCAGCAACATCCCATCGAGATCAGAGATCAAAGCTGGTCCTCCTTCGATTCCATTTGATATCGCTTTCAAAGAGGTGTCAATGTTATCAAGAAGCGAAGTCTCTTCAGTTCCAACGGTGCTTCTAAGCAAGACGTATCTGGAGAAGGCATCTCCGAGACTTCCGAGACTTCCTGACATTCCCTGGCACTTGTGGCTTCCCCTAGCAATAGAACCGATTTGTGAAGCGGAATAACCAAGGATGTAGTTGTATTCTCCAGTGTTGATGCTTATACCACCGGAACCAGCCTGGTAGAACTTTGGAACGTCCCAAACCTGTAATCCTTCTTCCAGTTGTTCGGAATACATATTGGGATCTCCTGCAGCTTCAAAAGCCTTGGGAAGCAGTACCCCACACGCCTGATGATGTTCGTGACCACCTGTTGGTGCATGTCTACCTAGAACGATGATTGGTTTGTAGATTCTAATGAGTCTCACTAGGTTTCCAATGATTGTTTCTTCATCCCAATTAGGATCATTAAATGTTTCTTCGGCCGTTTTCGAGTAACCGAAATCGTAAGCACCGAAGTGCAGTTGTTCTCCACCATCGATTTCCCTGGCAGATGCCAGCTCCTGTGATCTCAAAACTCCAAGAGCATCATAGAACTCAGGACCAATCACATTTTGACCACCCTTTCCCCAGGTCGCAACAAGATAGTAACTGTTAAGATGAAGATTCTTGGCCAGATGCGCAATTAAACCATTGTCCTCATCGTCTGGATGTGCTCCTACCATAAATACCGTACCAAATACAGGAAGTTTCTGGAGCCCAAGTATTGTCTTGGCAAGTCCAGTTTCAGATAGTGCTTCAAACTCATAACTCTTGGCGAAGCCCGTAAAAACTATCATGCACAAGAGCATCAGTAGAATCAACCCTTTTTTCATTCCCATACCTCTTTTTTTCTAGCAACGGATTTGGTTGAAAACATGGAAAACTAGAAGGGCAACACGTTAGTAAAGTTGCCTAACTTAAAGACACTATTGATTATACCTTAACCAAAACTCACGAAACAAATGTGATAATTTACTTCTGGACTCAAGAACAAGCTATCTTGTAGTGAATTGGCAACCTAGAAAGGTTTAATTGACTAATCCCATCTCCATTAAATGTTCTAAAGAATTGTTGCTCCTAGATCTTGGTTGGACTTTTGTGTGCTATGTTCGAGACAAACCTTGAACATTCAGCGGCTTTTGGAGAAGAAGCAAATCATACAATTATCATCCTGTCTACCTTATTAAAGGTAAATCTCAGAAAATTTTGATGTCTCAATTATCGCGGAATCTAGTGAGTTCTTCCACTAATAGGTGCTTGTTTCGTCGATTCTTTCTGGAGTCACCCAGCTGAAGAGGCCAATAAAATAATGCTCCGGATGCCTATTGCGCTCTTCACAACAAGCAAAGGTCCCGGAGCATAAAAATCAAGTTACACCATTTTGTCTCAGAGAGTTACATTGTACCTCGCTGTTAGATTCTAGCTTACTCAACTTTCATATTTATCGCAAAGGTCTGTATTGGATGGACGCTCTCCCAGGGGCGCCTTAGGGAGAATATGACAACTGTCACTCCGGGTTGTTTGGCTTCGAATACCCACTGGACATTGTAGGGAGCTCCAACGAGTTCTGAATCGTCGAGGAACTTCGCTTCGAAGATCGAGCCCTCGTAGATAAGCGAAACGACGTTTGGATTGGTAATCTTCACGTCCCAGACATAACCGGTCGAGCCGTTCTCTTGCAGTTCCATGGTGGCTATCTCTCCTACAGAGAGAGTGTTCATGGAGGTTCGAAGACCTTTGACATCGAGCTGGGAGGAATTCCAGAGTAGTGATGTCACGAGCATGTTTGGCACGAATTCTCTGATTGTCTCTTCGAAGCTTCCGTCTCGCTTCATTTCTTCGAGAGTCTTCTGGAAGTTCAAAATCAGTCCGAGATTCGTTCCCTTCGAAGCTGCTATGTAGAAGTAGTTTGTTTGAAGCTCCACAAGGGCTTCCAGGTCGTCGATGCTGTAGCCTGCTTCATCTGCCAGCTCTGCTACAGTCAGGTCTGTGAAGACCGCGAGATCGGTCTCGCCTTCGACAAGTTGCGCGACGGTATCGAGAGGATCGAGAGAGCTGACGAGGTTCTCGAAGCCCATTTCCTTTAGGAGCTGTTCGGTCCACCAGTTCGTCGTCGTACCTATGGCGTCTACTCTCTTTGCTGACTCGAGGTCTGTGGCTGGAGTGTCTTTGCGGCCGTAGAGGTAAGCGGTGTTCTTTCCTACCGGTCCGATCCACTCGAAGTTTTCCTTTCTCTGCTCGGTCTGGTCCATGCTGAATAGGAAGACATTGGGCAGATTCGAGGCCAGTTCATAACCTACGGACCAGGGGACGATCAGGATCTCTGCAGACATGTCGTTTCTGCGTAGTATCTCCTTTACCATTTCGGTCACGAAGCCCGTCGGTTCTCCGTCTTCACCCCTGAAGGTTACCGGCGGGTACTCCTCGGTCAGGAAGGTGTAGATGCCGGGAACGGGCTGTTCGGGGAACCATTCGCTGTAGAGTTCGGAGAAGGAGCCGGATGTCTTGAGCCCGTCGAGGGCCTTCTGGAATGCGTCTACGATTTCAGTCGGGACTTCCTTCGAAAAACCGAGGTATGTCATATCCAGGTCGATCGCGACTGTCGATACGGGACTATAAGAGGCTTGTTCCCCTTTGAGAAGTTCCTGGAGAACTGCCGAGTTGAAGGGCGCCAGTTCGATCTCTCCTTCAAGAAGGGCTTCAAGCAACGACCCTTCGTCTTCAAAAACGATAAGGTTGTCGAATCCCTGCCCCTCCAACAGTTTGTGGGAATAGTATTCGCTTACCACACCGACGGAGTTTGCGTTTCTAGCATCCTCGAGTGATTTGAATTCACCCGAAAGTTCCTCGGTCGTGTAGAGGTAAGTGTTCGTTATGGCAACGGGACCCGCCCATTGATAAAGAGCTTTCCTCTGTGTCGTGAAGACAAGAGAGGGAATGCAGTAACTCCCTTCGCCCTGTAACATCTCGAGGGCTTCGTCGAATTTGACGGGCTTCATCTCGACATCTATGCCCGTTTCGCTTTCAAGCGATCCGATCAGATCGACGAGGAAGCCCTTCAGATGGCCTTCCCCAAGGTAGCTGAAGGGATCGTAATCGGGATTCACGAGGAAGGTAATGGGCTGAGCCAGCGCAATTGATGAGAGAAAAAGGACAAGAATAATGGAGAAAACGACTTTCTTGGGAATAGAAGATCTCATTCTTACACCTCCAATTGAGTCTGTCAATGACTCCTATTCTAGACGATAGTCTTCGTTTCGCAAACAGTAATCGATACCTTCAGAAGGTAATGAAGAGTCGTCTACTCACTCGAAAGGTCTTGTGAAAAGGCCTTATTCGTGAGGTTTGGCAGAGGCACCTTCGTGACTTGTGAAAGCAGATTTTGTAGTGATATAATATATATGCAATAAACATATATAAAGAATTAGGAGGTGTTTTAATTGCCTTGGGTACGGGAAGATCTATGCACCGGCTGCACTCTTTGTTTGAAGTCCTGCCCTATAGATGGAGCTATAGTGATGCAGGGAGGCAAGGCACACATAAACAACAGTCTTTGCACCAGATGCGGGGACTGTTTCAGCGCATGCCCCGTGAACGCCATAAGGCCTAACTCCGAGAATTCCTCTCTTCGAGCGGGTGGGGGAGGATACGGCATCGGACGTAAAGCCGGCATCGGCCAAGGAAGAGGACTTGGACGAGGTATGGGAGGAGGAAGACGGGGAGGTCGCTGAGACAATGAACGGAAGGAAGTGCTTCTTTTGAGTCATGTATATGGGGTTGTCCCTTCAAGAAGGCTAGGAAGATCTCTGGGGGTTTGCACGATACCTTTCAAGACGTGCAATTACGCTTGTGTCTACTGCCAGCTGGGAAGAACGACGAATATGACAAACACGAGACAGACCTTCTACCCGCCTGAGGAGATTCTCTCCGAAGCCAGGAGGTTTATCGAGGCGCACGGTGAAGAGTCGTTCGACGTTGTGACGGTTGTCGGAGAGGGCGAGCCGACCCTCTACAAACCGCTGGATGCCATAGTGAGGGGTCTTAGAGAAATGACGGGAAAGCCGCTGGTTCTTATAACCAACGGCTCTCTTCTATTCGATAGAGAACTGGTGGAAGAAATAAAGGATTTCGATATTGTGATGCCCACGCTCGACGCGAAAGATGAGGAGAGTTTCAAAAGAATAAACAGACCTTTCGGGAAGCTGACTTATGAAAAGGTCTATAAAGGTCTGCTGGATTTCTCGAAGGAGTTCAAAGGGGAGATCTGGCTTGAAGTGATGCTGATAAAGGATTACAACGACAGCGAGGGCTTCCTGAGGGAGCTTAAGAAGAAAATCGATCAGATTAAGCCGGCCAGAGTGTATATAAATGTGCCTGCAAGGCCTCCCGCAGAAAGCGGCATAGAAGTGCCTTCAGAATCGGCAATAGAATTTGCGAGGACTCTTCTTAATGCCGAGAGCATAGAGAACCTGCCAGTCAGCAGTTTTACTACTTCTGAGAAAGAGGCGCTGGATGCAGTGATAGAGATCATCAAGCGCCACCCAATGTCGGACAAGGACATAAGGAGCTTTGTAGAGTCGCAGTTCAAGGGGGAGACGGTTACAGACCTTCTGAAGAGGCTGGCCGAAAATCCGAATGTCGAGAAAAAGACTTATCACGGAAACAACTTTTATAGATACGTCCTAGCAACAAGGCGATCGGGAGGATGAAGAAATGGGAAAGCTTATCGCAATCGGGACCAATGACGGTTTCAAACTGAACGAGGACCACTTCGGGCAGTCAAGGTACTACGACATCTATGAGCTAGACGAAAGAAAGTGCGCCATTAAGGTTGAAGCAAGGCCGAATCCCTATTATGAGAATCATAAGCATGCCGAGGTTGACGAGATCCTCCAGGTCATCGGCGACTGCCCAGTCTGGATCGGCGCAGCCATGGGAAAGGGATCGTTGAAGAAACTCGCCGAGATGAATTACGAGCCGGTCGTTTTGGAGCCCATGACGATCGACGAGGCACTGAAGGCGTATCTCAATGAGCAGAAATACGATGGTGAACACTAGGAGGTCCGCTGCATAAGTTCGTCCTTCTGGACAGCAAAGTTGTCCGTCAGCGGTCCACCGTTCTCCGGGAAAACAGAAGTGATGCTGGGAAGACCATCCGGGGAAGTGACGTCGACTACGTCGGGAAGTGATGCTCGCTAGCGCGAGGAAGAGCAAAAAGGTTAGACACAATTCCCCCTGCGGCGGGACGCAAGGCCAGTCAAAAGGCGAGAATCATCGCCGCCAGTGAAGGCTTCGCCTTCGCCAGTACCACTTCGTGGTGCCAGTCTCAGCTTAACGCTGAGGCCAGTCACTGCAAGAAGTGGCAAGAAAAACCGAAAAACACAATTGATGCAGAACATCAGGACCGTCGCACTTCATGCGGCCAGTTCCGCCGCGCGGGCCACAAGATCCACTGAACGCTGTGAAGAGCCATCCTTCGTTGCCCGTCCAAGATCATGGACCCGTCCTTCGAGAAGACCTGTTCTTCGTTCCGACGCTACGCGTCCAGGTTGTTCGTTCTTGGAACCAGATCCCGGATCAAGTCCGGGATGACAGTGTTAGGTGATTGCGAGAACGGCACTTACAGTCATGCTGAAAGAAGCCGTCCTTGGTCCTTCAAGAGCAAGGATCCGTCCTTAGAAGAGCAGTTGCAAGTAGTCCGTTCCAAATTGCGAACAAAAGAACCGCTGAGCGCTTAAGAGCAAAAACCCGCTGGTGGCTGATGAAAACAGCGTTATCCGTCAACGGTCCACCGCCGCCAAGAAGCACCTGTTCTTCGTTCCGACGCTACGCGTCCAGGTTGTTCGTTCTTGGAACCAGATCCCGAAACAAGTTCGGGATGACCCTGAACAGAGGTATTTCAAGGAAGGCTCAGTGGGCTGACAACTAACGGTTATTGCGGAAGGGATAGATTCTGTCATTCCGACAAAGCTCCTGGTCGGAATTTTGATGCTACTTCTTATGATTTCAACCAAGAACGAAGAACAGATCCTCGCTCTTGAACGAGCAACGGGTTCTCCTCGGAGAACGGAGAACCGTCCAACGGAGAACCGGTTTCACTTCGCTCTTTCCGACCATAACCTCTTACCACCAACCACGGTTCCTGAAAAAACCAGATCCTGAACAGGAGCGCTTCAGGATGACGAAATGAGTTGGTTCTGATCAGATGGTTTTAATTGCTTCTTGAGGACTGGACAATCTCTTTTTTGCTCCTGACCAACCCCCAACCCGCTACCACCGGCCACGGTCTTCAAAAGTGCAGATCCCGAAACAAGTCCGGGATGACAGTGCTACGTGATAGCGAAAACGTCACATACCGTCATCTGAACTTGATTCGGCACTCGATGCTGTCTTGTTGAATGCCAATAACGAGCTTACCTCATCGCCCTTTAGAAAAAGGTCTTCTTTCTTCTTGTTGCAACTTGCATCTTGGAACTTGCAACAATTCTTTTCGGAGAACGGAGAACCATTGAACGGCGGACCAGCTCTTGCTCTTCCAACCTCTGACTACTGACCTCTAACCTCGGTTTCTTTTCAAAGATCCACTATTTTCCCCGGATTGAGTATGTTGTTTCGATCAAAGGCCTTTTTTATGCCTCGAATCAGGTCATCATGTTTGCTTCGTCGAACTCGAGAATCCTGTTCATCTTCTCGAAACTCATGACGATTCCACGGTATGAGGGCACCGCGCCTCCCGAAAGGCCCGTTCCCGCACCTCTTGGGGTAACTGGAATCAAGTGCCTGTTTGCGAATCTCATGATCTCCGACACTTCCTCAGTACTTACAGGGAATGTGACGACCTCCGGTCTGACGGCTTTCAATTCCGCCGTCTCGTCTCTAGAATATCTATCCAGTGACTCCTCATCGTATTTGACAGGGATGTTGAGTAGTGATTGTAGCTCTTCGATCAGGTCCGCGTTGAGCCGTCCGTAATTCATCTCTTCACCTTCAGGGGTAACGCAACTCCACAGCCACCTCCCTAGCCCTGAGAAGTAGCTCCTTCCCCCCGAAAAGCGGCTCCTCTTCGAAGCGGAGCCCAATACGCCTTTCGAAGTTATCTTCGTTGAAGACGTAAACGAGTCTCTCTCCGCGATCACCGACGCTCACGACGGGGAAAACCCCGAAGGAATCGCCCGTCATGGAGATCTTAGGTTTCAATCCGTAGCCCTCGAGAATTCGGCCGAAGAAGCCGGTGTTGCAGTTGAAATGGGCAGTTATGACCGTTGTGCTTCCAACTCTGGCGGCGCACGTTTCGCCCTTCTGGGCTATTACGGCGAGCTCTTCGCCCCCTTCTATTCTGAAGGCCCGGGCGAAATGCGTGGCCAGTTCCGGCAAACCCAAAGGTTTCACCGAGAGGAAATATTTGCTAGAGGAACGGTAAGCTTCCCCGGGAGTTATGCCGAGAGCCTCGATCAGTTCCCTGCAAACTCTGCCGGTCATTTCGAAGAGAGGCAACTCCCCGTAAATCAGCAGCCTTCCCCCGCGTTCAACATGATCCGCGATCTTTCTCTGGATCGCAACGTCCAGATACCTCGCACATGGAAGGATCAGCAGCCTTTCGGGATCGATTTCTCCGTCCTGTATATTCTTCACGTCGTAGCGGTATCCCAGTAGCAGGAGCGCCTTGAGGAAGCTGTCCCAGAAGTTGCCCGCCCGGTGGGTCTGGAGATCGGAAATCATCTCTCCGGATCTCTCCCCGTAACGGTACTCGCTCATGAAATAGTCCGGAATGAAGCCCACAGTCAGAGGATCATGGCTTACCGAGAGATTGCCCATGTTTTTCGCCAGTGGTTTGACGGAGAGCGTCGCTTCCTTCAGGAAGCGGTAGGTGTAGTTTTCCGCGCCCGCAGGAGAGATCGGGGCCGCAAAGCCGTGGAGCTCGCCGGTGAAGGCTATCCTTCCGTTGCCGTCGAGCGGCTCGGGATCAAGGACATAGTTTCTTCCTCCCGAGAAGAGGTAGTAGTTGATCAATCGGTTTCCCTGGGCGATGCAGAGCTTTAGCTTGTGCTCCAGCGAGTAAGGGTCAATCCTCTGCCCGTAGTTGTCCCCGTAATTGCCGTCGCCGCACTCGAATTCCATGGAACCGTAAACTCCCCCGCAGGCGGCCGCGAGCGTTTCGTTTATCGTGTAGAGGTCCTGGAAGTTCCTCAAGGAGAGATCTCCCAGATAGATATCGCTAGAGGGGAAGACCTCCTCGTCGTCGCAGGCTTTGTAAAGCTGGCTGATGCCTATCGGGAATGTGAAGCCCCTTCCTTCGGATGTACCGTGAATGTTGACTATATAGGGGATACCTTCGAGGCCGGCCCTCTTGGCCAGCTGTTTCAGGTTCTGCACGTACTCTCTGTAATCCTCGCGCGTGAACTGGCCGAGGTCGCGTATGAACTCCAGCGAGAAATCTTCTCCCGGGCTGCGGAGGAGCCTGTAAGTTTCATCGCGCTTTTCAAGCGCGAAGCCGTACGGCTCCCGGCCGCGCTTCTCCGTGACCCGGTCGTTGAACCTCGCGAGCGTGAAGTCCGAAAGATCGGGCGTGTTGTTGATCCACTGAAGCATGCCTATCTCATTATCCAGCTGGACGGCCATAACGTTTCCTCCCCTACCGACCAGCAACGGTCCGAGGATCTCCCCCACTCTGTCGTACCATTTTTCGACCTCTGCGAGAAAGTCCGGGTGGTTGTAGATGACCATGGCGCTCTCGACTCTTCTTCCTTCCCAGCTGATGGGTCTGAGATGTGGGTGCTTATCGTACAGCCAGTGTGGGATCCCTTCGTTTTTCAGCTCTGCCATGACGAAGGGACCCGGTCTGGCTATGAAGTAAAGCCCCAGGTCCTTAGCAAGCTCCACGAAGGCTCTCAGGTCTAGCCTCCCGGTGAAATCGTATCTTCCCTCGACGCTCTCGTGACAGAGCCAGGGAATGTAGGAAGCTATCGCGTCACAGCCGGCCTCCTTCGCTTTTTCGATCCTCTCTCTCCACTCTCCGGGCTCGAGTCTGAAGTAATGGATCTCGGCCGAAATCAACCGGGGAGTTCCACAGATCTTCGACCAATTCTCTTTTTTCATTCTTCATCACCTTCGCAACGGCCATTGAAACCTTTAAACAATTATAGCCCAGGTATTTCCCGCCGGGATTTTGGCCGGAGTGAGAAAAATAGTATAATTTGGTGAAACGTTTCAATGAAAGAAGGGATAACCTTGGCGACTATAAAAGACGTGGCGAAGCTCGCGGGGGTTTCGATCTCCACCGTTTCCTACGTCCTGAACAACAGCAACAGGATAGGCGAAGAGACCAGGCAGAAAGTGCTGAAGGCCGCGAAGGAATTGAACTACGTTCCCAATACCTTCGCCAGGAGCCTTAAGAAGGAAAAGTACGACCTCGTATCGCTCATCGTCCATGAAATAAAGGGTCCCTTCTACGATTCTCTGGTGAAGGGCATTCAGGATGTTCTTCACAACATGGGCTACAACCTTTTGATCTACTGCACGCTGGAGAACCGCCGTCAGGATGTCGCCAAGTTTCTCAAAAACGATATCGTCGACGGCCTCATCATCATGACGCCGACGGTCAAATCCGAGGATATAGAAAGCTTCTCCCGGGACTTCCCCGTAGTCACGCTCGACAGGGTGTTGAAAAGCGAGAGGGTGAGGAGCGTTCGGATAGGCAACGAAAGGGGTTCTTACGAAGTCGTCAGACACCTCCATGAACTGGGCCACAGGCGGATAGGTTTCATAAAGGGGTCGAAGGACACTCTGGATGCCAGAGAACGGTATTCCGGCTTCACCGGAGCCATGAAGAAGTTCGGACTCAACGTTGTGGCCGGGGACGTTCTGGAGGGCGACTTCACCGAAGAGTCCGGTCGGAGCTCGATGAGCGGTTACCTGGAGGCGAATCGTGGCCGGAAGATCGCGACGGCCTTCTACTGCGCCAACGACGAAACGGCCATAGGCGCGCTCAAGGCGATAAACGAGTACGGGTTGAGAGTGCCGGAGGATATATCTCTCGTCGGCTTCGACGATATAGAACTCTCCTCGTACATAACCCCGAAACTGACCACGGTGCGGAGACCGATGTACCAGCTCGGCTCACTGGCCGCGCACATGCTTATCAGCCTGATCTTTGGCAAGTACGACGAGGTGAGCAATATCAATCTCGATGTTACGTTGGTGGTGAGGGATTCGACCGGGAGGGCTGCACATGAAGAGATTGAGTGATATGACGCTCGAGGAAAAGATCGGTCAGCTGGTGATGTACGGCAAGTATGGAGAAGCTCAACAAAAAGCGCTGGCCGAGGGAAGAATCGGTTCTTTTTTGAACAACAGGGGCGAAGAGACGCAGATGAGGCAGAACCTGGCCCTCGACTCGCCAACTGGCATCCCCCTGATAATAGGCGACGATGTCATTCACGGATTCAGGACGATCTTTCCCATTCCCCTCGCTCTGAGCTGTTCCTTCGATTTGGGACTCATAGAGGAAACGTGCGCCCTGTCGGCGCGCGAGGCGGCCATGGAGGGTATAAACATGATATTCGCCCCCATGGTGGATATCTCGAGAGATCCAAGGTGGGGCAGGGTGGCCGAAGGGGCCGGCGAGGACCCCTATCTGGGAAGCGAAGTGGCGAGGGCGAGGGTCAGGGGATACCAGAGAAACGACTGGGAGGACCTGCCGAAAACCGCTGCCTGTGCCAAGCATTATGTTGCCTACGGCGCACCGCAGGGCGGAAGGGATTACGATGGGGCCGATATCTCTGAGAGATCGCTCCGGGAGATCTACCTGCCACCCTTCGACGCGGCGGTTAAAGCTGGTGTGATGTCGGTGATGTCATCTTTCAACGATCTCAACGGGATACCCGTCTCTGGCAACGAGCGTGCGATACGGGGGATCCTAAGGGGCGAGCTAGGCTTCGGGGGAGTTGTGGTGAGCGACTGGGAATCGGTGGAAGAGCTGGTGAACCACTCGATAGCCTCCGACGGGAGGGAGGCGGCCCGTCTCGGCTTCAAAGCCGGGGTGGATATAGACATGAACTCCGGAGTCTACGAGAGATATCTGAAAGAGCTCGTCCGCGAGGGGAAGCTTACGGTCGAGGAGATCGATCAAGCGGCTGGGAGAGTCCTGAAACTGAAGGAGAGACTAGGGCTCTTCGGCAAAAAAAGGTTCGTGATGGAAGACGCACGTCGGCTGAGCCTAGAAAACCTCGCGGCGAAAGAACTGGCCTTGAAGGCGGCGCGCGAATCCATAGTCCTGCTCAAGAACCGGGATCTCCTGCCATTGCGAAAGGGGACAAAACTTGCGGTGATAGGCCAGCTGGCAGACGACAGGCCCGACATGCTCGGCTGCTGGGCCGGACAGGTCGAGGTGCAGGAGAGTGTAACCGTTCTCGAAGGTCTGGAGAACCTTGGAGAGGAATTCCGCTACGAGAGGGGCTGCGAAATAAACTCCGACATAGAGGGCGGCATCGACAGGGCCCGCGAGATCGCGTCGAAGGTGCAGGTCGTGCTGATGGTTTTGGGCGAGACGTCCTCTATGAGCGGCGAAAACCGCTCCAGGGCGGACATAACGATACCCGCGGTCCAAAGGAGGCTTTTAAGGTCGGTCATGGAAATTAACGAGAATGTAGTGCTGGTCGTGGTGAGCGGCCGGCCCCTGGTTTTGAGCTGGGAGGAGGCTAACGTGCCGGCGATTCTTCAGCTCTGGCAGCCCGGCCATCAGGCCGGCAACGCACTCGCCGAAATCCTCTACGGCATTCACAATCCCTCGGGGAAATTGACGCTGACATTTCCGGTCGCCGTCGGTCAGATACCGGTCTACTACAACAGAAAAAACACGGGCCGTCCGCTGTTCAAGAAGTATATAGATATCCAGGACGAACCGCTCTTCCCCTTCGGCTGGGGTTTGAGCTACACGGATTTCGATTACGAAGATCTCGCGCTCTCGAGCGGTTCGCCGAAGATGGGGGAAGAGCTTAAAGTGAGCGCGCGTGTCACCAACCGCGGAGATCACGACGGCTCGGAGACGGTTATGCTCTTCGTAAGGGATGTGACGGCCTCCGTCACCAGACCGGTGATGGAGCTCAAAGGTTTCGAAAAACTCTTTCTGAAGGCCGGTCAATCGAAGAACATACAGTTCGACATAACGGGGGAGATGCTCTCTTTCCTCGATGAAAATTTGAAGCCGGCTCTCGAGAAGG
Source organism: Mesotoga sp. H07.pep.5.3 (assembly GCF_002752615.1). NCBI lineage: Bacteria > Thermotogati > Thermotogota > Thermotogae > Kosmotogales > Kosmotogaceae > Mesotoga > Mesotoga sp. H07.pep.5.3. The sequence goes on along the minus strand of NZ_AYTV01000007.1, from coordinate 69,205 downwards.
GGCGGTTTGAGGTCTTCCTCGGGCGCAACAGCGTCGAACACCTGAAGGGCTATTTCGAACTGATCTGAAGAGACACAAAGGATTTTTCATTTATTCAACCGTGAGCGGGAATATACATCCTTCTTCGAAGTTTACGGGATTTTCTTCGGTCCTCTCCGGTATGATAAGCTTGAAATACCGTTGAAACGTTTCAATTAGTTTCAGCAGGAGGTGCGTGGTGAAGCGCGTTGAATGCAGAGACGGGAAGTTCGTCATCGACGGGCGGGAGAGGTTTCTCTTCTCGGCCGAGATGCATTACTTCAGGGTCCCGGCCGGCGACTGGTCCGACAGGCTGGAAAAGATAAGGCGGGCCGGCTTCGACACGTTGAGCTTCTACGTACCATGGTTCTGGCACGAGACAAAAGAGGGCGAGACAGACTTCGAAGGCCGGACCTCTCCAGAAAGGGATCTGACGGGTTTCACAAGGCTGGCCATGGAATACGGTTTCGACCTCATAATCAAACCCGGTCCGTACATAATGTCCGAGCTCAAGAACGAAGGGCTTCCCGACTGGCTCTACATGAAACACCCCGACGGAATCGCGTTGACGAGCGAGGGAAAGCCGCACCCCAGCAGAGTCTTTTCGTATCTGCATCCGGGTTTCCTCGACTGCGTGAGAAAGTGGTACGCATCAATCGCAAAGGCTATCCGGGAGAGCGACGCGATAATGATCCAGCTGGACAACGAAGTGGGCATGCTTCACTGGGTGACCTCCACGGGGGATTACAGCCCGGTTGCCCTCGCCCATTTTCGCGAATACCTCACCGCCATGGCACCTGAGCTTCTTGCGGAGTTAGAAGCCTGGAGTTACGGCAAACAGTTCGGCTTTCCCCTGAACGTAGAATATCACAGGTTCATGAGGCAATACTTCAGGGAGTACCTCGAGACCCTCTCCCGTTTCATGGATGAAGAGTGCATCGATCTGCCGAAGATAATAAACATACACGGCTTTGATACGCTCGAGTACGCCAAGAGAGGCAAGAATTACCCTATCGGCGTCTCTCAGTTGAAGGCGGCTGCCGACATACCGCGGGCTGTTCTTTCGGGCGACTACTATATAGGCAACATAGTACACGAGAACTTCACCGATATCAGCATCTCAAATTCGATCATGACGGCCGTCGAGAATCCTGCCCAACCGCTCTTCTCGGCCGAGTTTCAGAGCGGTTTCCAGCACGATAGGCCGAAACTCATGCCCTCCTCGATAGATCTCTCCAGCCGGCTCTGCATAGCAGGCGGAATGAACGCGATCAATTACTATCTCTTCGTCGGGGGGAGAAATCCCGAGGGGAGCGGCCTCATGGGAAGCGCGCACGACTGGCAGGCGCCCATCGGAGCCAGTGGAGAGCTCAGGGGGAGTTATAACAGAATCAAAGAACTGATAAGTACCGTAAGACCGTTCGAGAAAGAGTTGCTGAACGCGAAACCGGCCTTCGATACGTGGTTCGGTTTTATCTCCTCTTACTATGCGGGCGAATTCTTCTCCCAAGACGGGTACCCCTTCGCCCGGATCAAAGCGCACAGGGACATGGCTACGTTCGACGGACTGCTCAGGGGGCTCTTCCTTTTGAACTATACCGTTGGAGCCGTCGATCTGGAAGCGGTCGAAGAGATCGATCCGACGGAACGGCCAATTCTCTGGGTCTTCTCCGGTCCCTTCATGCCGGCCGGTGTTCAGAAAAAGCTCGTCCGGTATATGGAAAGCGGCGGGAGGCTAGTTCTCTTCCCCGCGCTGCCGGAGCGGGAAGAACACGGTAGAGGGTGTGCGATCATACGCGACCGCCTGAACGTCGAAAAAGGTAAAGAGAGGGACTGGTCGATGGCCCGGATCTTCGGCCTTGAAATAAACGCCTTCTACACCGAGAGCTACCGTGAACTTTCGGGCTTTTCGCCTTTCGGGTTCGACGAAGAAGGTTCGGCCTGCGCCTTTTACGGTTCTGTCGGGCAGGGCGAGATAGTCATGCTCGGCTGCGGTATAGAGCTTGAGAGGGAGTACAAGCTCGAGGTCCTCCGCAGGCTCTCCGAGCATCTTGGAATAGAAAGAAACGTCGAGATAAAGGGGGAATTCGTCGATGCCTGGCTCAGGAAAGGGGAAGGCGTGGATTTTCTGTTCCTCAACAACTACGATGACTACGACAAAACAATCACAGTGAAGACCGGAGATCTTGAATTTGAAGCGACGGTCAAAGGGCGAGCGGGCCGGATCGTCCGGCTCGACGGGAGTTTCCGGGAGCGGAAAAAGTTTGAGGCCCGTAAGGCCGTCTTTTGAGGAGCGTGTGGAAAGTGAGGCTTTTCGAGAGCAAGTACGGGTATTTCACCCCGGACGGGAGGGAATACGTGATAGTCGATTCACGAACTCCCCGCCCCTGGGTGAACGTTATAAGTAACGGAGATTACTCCATGATCGCCTCCCACACGGGGAGCGGTTACTCCTGGCGGGGCAACGCAGGCCAGAACCGGATTACCAGATCTTACCAGGACCTGATCAAGGATAGCTGGGGCAAGTACTATTACATACGTGACAGGGAGAGCGGAAGATTTTGGTCGGCAGGCTGGAAGCCGGTAATGGCCCAATATTCTCTTTACGAAGTGGTCCACGGGATGGGCTATACCATCTACCGCCACCGCGTGGGGGATATCTACTCGGAGATGAAAGTTTTCGTATCGGCAAAGGCGCCGGTGGAACTGGCCGAGATAACCCTGAAGAACGAGGGCCCCACCAGCCGGAGACTCGACATCACATCGTACTTCGAGTGGGTTCTCGGCAACTTTCCCGACGAGCACAGGGAGTTTCACAAGCTCTTCATCGTACCGGCCTTCAGAGACAACGCGATCTTCGTAAGAAAGTATCTAGGACAGTTCCCCGACGGGAAGGGAAGGTGGAACAACACCGACTGGAACCAGATCGCCTTTCACGGTGCGAGCGAGCCGGTGAAGTCCTACACCTGCGACAAGGAATCCTTCATCGGGATGTACGGCTCCCAGGAGAGACCGGCCGCGCTTTTTGAGGACGAACTGCCGGGAAAGTGCGACAGGTTCGGCGATCCCTGCGCCGCCCTGCAGGTCGAGATGGAGCTGGCTCCGGGACAGTCGAAGAGCGTCGTATTCACCACCGGCACCGCGATCATCGGCGAGGAGGACCCGGAGGAACTGCTGAAGTCTCACAGCTCCCTCGGGGCTTCCAGGCGACTCTTCTCGGAAGTAAAAGTGATGTGGGACGGTTTGCTCGAGACCGAGAAGGTCGAAACGCCCGACCCGGGGCTGAATATAATGACCAATTACTGGTCGAAGTACCAGGCGATCTCGGGCAGATTATGGGGCAAGTCCGGGTATTACCAGGTATCGGCCGGTTACGGCTTCAGGGACCAGTTACAGGACTCGCAGATCTTCCTTGTTGCCGACCCTGGCCTCATGAGGAAACAGATCCTACTCCACGCACAACACCAGTTCAGAGAGGGAGACGTCTTTCACTGGTGGTTTACCATAGGCGGCGGCGGTCCGAGGACAGGCTGTTCGGACGACCTTTTGTGGCTTCCCTTCATCACGTCGCAGTACGTGAGGGAAACGCTCGATTACGGCATACTGGATGAAGAGGTGTCCTTCGCTGACGGCGGTTCAGCGACGCTTTATGAGCACTGTAGGCTTGCCATCGAGAAGTCCTTCAAACGTTTCTCACCACGCGGGCTGCCCCTTATAGGAGAGCATGACTGGAATGACGGAATGAACGCCGTGGGCAGCGACTGGAAGGGAGAAAGCGTTTGGCTTGCTCAATTCATGTACCTTCTGCTCGAGCGGTTCCTGCCTCTTTCAACTAAGCGGGGAGATGGGGTCTTCGCCGATAGGTGCCGCGACGTGATGCAGTCGCTGAAGGATGCTGTGAACGAATACGCCTGGGATGGCGAGTGGTTCATCCGCGCGACCAAAGACGATGGCGGCAAGATTGGCTCGAAGGAGAACGAAGAGGGAAAGATCTTCCTCAACGCCCAGACCTGGGCCGTGATAAGCGATATAACCGATTCCGAAAGGAAGGCCATCGCCATGGACTCGGCCGGAAGGATTCTCCTCAAAGACTTCGGCGCCCTCTTGCTCTACCCGGCCTTCACGAAACCGGCGCCGGATATAGGATATATAACCAGATACGCTCCCGGGCTGAGGGAGAACGGCGGCGTCTACACACACGCGGCCGCCTGGGCGGTCTGGGCCTTCGCGCTCATGAAAGACGCTGCCAACGCCTACAAAGCCTATTCAGGTATCTGCCCGCCCAACAGGAGCGTGGATATAGACAGATACATGGCCGAGCCGTACGTCACTTGTGGCAATTCCGATGGACCGGTCTCACCGATGTACGGTAGGGGAGGCTGGAGCTGGTACACCGGTTCGGCCCAGTGGCTCCACAGGGTGGCCGTCAACTGGATACTCGGGATAAGGGTGGAAGACGGCTTCATAGAGATAGATCCCGTAATTCCCCCACACTGGAAGGGTTTCAAATACACGAGGAAGTTCAAAGAGACCGTGTACGAAATAGAGGTAAGAAATCCCGAAAATCTTTCGCACTCAGTCGCAACCGTAACGGTCGATGGGAAGGGAGGCGGTCCGAAGATTCCGATCGTAAACGACGGTAAAACTCACAGAGTAGTGGCTATACTGGGGAAGAAGTAAAGACTTACTGAAAAAGGAGGGGAAAGTATGAAAAAGCTAGTGATGATAGGTCTCGTGATTCTGCTCGTTACGGCGGCCATGGCCCAGGCCGTAACGATCGTCTATGCCAACTGGAACCTTAGTCTTGACGTCGAGAAGAAGATAGTCGAGGAGTTCATGAAGACTCACCCGGATATCAAGGTGGAGTTCGCCGATCTCGATTACGGCAAGTACGAAGATTCACTTATCGCCGCGGCCGCCGCCGGTAAGCTGCCCGACGTCATAATGATTCCGAACATCCCCATGGCGCTGGTGAACGACTGGTCGCTGGACATAACGGCCATGACGGCGAAAGATACCGAGTGGGAAAACATACCCGCTCCGCTGAGGGGTGCCACCGTTTACAACGAAAAGGTCTTCGCCGTTCCTTCGGGCTTCTATATGCTCGGATACTTCGTCAACGAAGATCTCTTCACCAACTACAACGTTCCGCAGCTGCCTTACGCTCCCGACTGGAACACGATGCTTTCGGCGATCAGAAGGCTAACCATCCCCAGGGACGGAGTTCTCGGCATAGCCGAAGAGGTCCAGATCCCCGAATGGTTCCCGGCGACCAAGGATCCCGCGCTGGGCTACTTCACCTGGGACGGCGAGAAGTACAACCTCGATCACCCGGCCTTCATAGAAGGAGTAAAAATCGCCAAGCAGTTCTTCGACGGCAAGTTCGTCTTCGACAGCCTTCCGGATGAGCAGAAGCAGCAGTACAACGCCGGCTGGTACGGAGATGTCTGGAACCAGGGCAAGATAGCTATCAGATGGTCGGGAACCTGGGACGCGGCCTCTTTCGCCACGCTACCCTTCCCGAGCCGCTTCATCGGCGCTCCCGAAGGCAGGGTAACCGTTGTAGGAGATTTCTTCATCATCTCCAAGACGACCAAATACCCGGAACAGGCCTACGAATTCGCCAAATACATATCCTTCGCCAAAGAGGGTATTCTCAAGAGACTGGAGATAGACACGGCCAACCAGTGGACCTCTATGCCGTTGACCACCGAGCAGGCCGTTCTCGACGAATATTTCAAGGTCAAGGTGCTCTTCCCGGGAATCGACGAAGCCTTCGCCAGGATCTCCGAGGGCATCGTCGAGGGCGTCAAGATAGTCCCCGGCTACATCCAGTCCCGCTGGACGGCGCCTACCGGAATCAAGGTCGGAGACAACGACAACGCCTCGATAGGCGACGTGATATGGAACAGCATCAGGGGTAACGTGAACATAGCCGACTACGCCGGTCAGTTGAACAGACTGGCCAACGAGCAGTACAAGAGCGCTATCGAGAAGATCGCGATAATGACCGACTGAAAGGAGACTGACCCATAGGCAAGGGCGGAGCGCTGCTGACCTTTCTTTTTCTGGCTCTCGTTTCACTGAGCGCGAATCTCGCGATTCCGTACTCTACGCTCTTGCCGGACATTACCCCTTCTTACGGCGGCGGGACCGTCTGGACCTCGCCGCCCCTTTCTGAAAACCTCCGGAGAAACGACGGCCTCGAGTTGAACATACCTCTGAACGCGGGCGGCTACTACGCCATCAGACTCGGCTACACGGTTACAGGCTCTTCGATCCTCCCGCCGGAGGTCTCCGTCGAGATAAACGGTGCCCACCAGTTCCTCGAAGCGCAGAGAGTGGCGCTCGTTCAGCACTGGAAATACGAGACGCTAAATTTCCCGCTGAACAGGTACGGGGACGAAGTCCTGCCCTCTCAGACGATGCTTTCGACCCGGCTCGATTACACGCTGCGCGACTCCTCGAGTCTTTTCAGGGAACCGCTGCTCTTCTCTCTCGAAGAGGGCGAAAACACGGTGAAAGTGACACTCCTCTCCGGAGAGATAACCCTGCACTCGCTGGAAGTGCTATCGCTCGAGGCGATCCCCGCTTACGCGAGACCCGATGCGGACCGGCCGAAAGGGGATTTCATCACGATAGTGGAGGCCGAACACCCTTCTTACAAGAGCGACACCACTATCAATGCAGCCTCGAGCAGGAGTCTCGACGTCGTTCCCTTCGACACTTACCGCTCGCTTCTCAACACCTTTGGCGGGGCCTCGTGGAAGAACGGCGGACAGGCCGTCTTCTACGAATTCGAGGTACCCTCCGACGGATATTACAGTATAGCCTTCAAATACATTCAGGACTCGAAATCGAAGATGAGAGTCTTCAGAAAGATAACGATAGACGGTGCCGTGCCATATAAAGAGCTCGAAAGCTACCCCTTCGATTCCTCGACCGACTGGAAGATAGAAACTCTCGAAAGCAACGGGGAGAGCCTGGAGTTCTATCTCAGCGCGGGCAGGCACACGCTCGGAATTTCCGTCAATGTGAGCGTTTACGAAAGCGTCCTTATGACTTTGAAAACTATGATAGCCCATATAAACGACTTCGCCCTGCAGATAAGATACCTCACTGGCGGGGGCAAGATCGACAGGAACGTGGAGTGGGAGATCGGGGACTACTTCCCCGGGATAGATGAAACTCTGGCCGCCATGAGAGAGGCGCTCGAGGGGGAATACTCAACGGCCTCCCGGATAAACGGCAACGAAGATTCACAGGAATTGACCTCTTTCAGAACGGCCATAATGCTTCTGGAGAGGCTTATGAAAGACCCCGACGAGATACCGAAAAAGCTCGATTTGCTGGTCGGAAGCGTCGGGTCGATCGTCTCGGAACTCTCCGTCGCCCTGAACGGCTTCCAGAATATGCCGCTCACTCTCGACCGCGTATATATCTACGCCGGTGAATCCGCTCCCTCCTTCAAGAGGGCCTCCGTCTTCGCCTCTCTCTGGGAGGGGATCAAGAGGTTCGTCGACTCCTTCAGACCGGCCCGGTACGAAGCCGGGGGGAGCGAGGGATCGGTCGTTCTGGAAGTGTGGATAAACAGAGCCAGACAGTACTCGGACATAATCCAGCAGCTCGTGGACGACGATTTCACCCCCGAAACGGGGATAGTGGTGGATCTATCGATCATCAAGGATGAACAGAAGCTGATCCTGGCCAACGCGGCGGGCAAGTCTCCGGACATCGCCCTCGGGATAAGCAACTGGATACCCTTCGAGATGGGGATAAGGGGCGCGGCCCTGGCCCTCTCGGATTTCGAAGACTTCCCGCTCTTCGCCCGCAACTTCATGCCCGGCACCTTCCTTCCCTTCATGTACGAAGGCAAAGTCTACGGTCTGCCCGAGACGCAGGATTTTTATCTCACCTTCTACAGAAAAGATGTGCTCGGTATGCTCAACATCCCGGTGCCCTCGACCTGGGAGGAGGTAAAGCTCATACTGCCGGAGCTGCACAGAAACGGTCTGAACTACTACATTCCGATCGGAGGGACGGCCTCCTCCAAGGCCTTCATGACAACGGCCCCCTTCTTCTTTCAGCACCATGCGCGGCTGTACAGCGAAGACGGGCTGAGCACCGCGATAGACAGGAAGGAAGGGCTGGAGGCGATACGCGAAATGACCGACCTCTTCGCCATCTACGGCATGCCCCTTCAGGTATCCAGCTTCTTCGAGCATTTCAGGAAGGCCGATATTCCGATCGGCATAAGCAATCTTGCGACCTATATTCAGCTGATGATAGCCGCTCCCGAGCTGAAAGGGCTCTGGGGTCTGGCCCCATCGCCCGGGGTCGAGCAAGGGGATATCGAGAGGTGGCAGACCGGCTCGGCCCAGGCCGTGGCGATCTTCGGCGACACCGCTCACCCGCAGGAGGCCTGGCAGTTCCTCAAATGGTGGCTCTCGCAGGAGACCCAATCTCGCTTCGTCTTCCAGATTCTCAGCACGTACGGGCTCGAGTATCTGATCCTCCCCTCGAACAGGTTCGCCTTCGAGGACGTGCCGCTTCCCCACGAAGACAAGGAAGCGATACGCGAGCAATGGAAGTGGCTCCAGGAAGTCCCAAGGAGTCCGGCGACCTACATCCTGGAGCGCGAGATAAGCAACATCTGGAACAGAGTCGTTCTCGAGGGAAGACCGATAAGGGTGGCCGTCGACGAGGCCGTGCAGAGGATCAACAGGGAGATCCTCAGGAAGATGGAGGAGTTCGGCTACGTCGTGGACGGCAAAAAAGTCAAAGAGTACGAGATCCCCGATCTCGAAAAAATACTGGCCTGGTGGAGTGAGTGAGCTGAAAAGAGCCGAAGGGAAATGGATACTGGCCTTTCTAGGGCCGTACGCGGTGGTCTTCACTATATTCATAATCGTACCGATAATAATGGCGGTACTGCTCTCCTTCACCAATTTCAACACGATCCAGTTTCCCGATTTCGTGGGGCTGAAGAACTATATCTCCCTCTTCACCTACGACGACGTTTTCATGCAGTACGTTCTTCCCAACACCATCAAGTTCGCCCTCATAGTCGGACCGCTGGGTTACGCCCTCTCCTTCTTTCTGGCCTGGATGCTTGCCCAGATTCCCAGGGTGCCCAGAACGATTCTGGCCCTCATCATATACTCGCCTTCGATGACGGTAGGGGTTGCCATGCAGGTGATCTGGCTGACGATCTTCAGCGGCGACAAGTCCGGTTACCTGAACAGCTTCCTGATGAACCTCGGTCTCATAAACCAGCCCGTGCAGTGGCTCCAGTCGCCGCAGTACCTCATGATCACGATGATAATAGTGACCCTCTGGAGCAGTATGGGCGTCGGCTTTCTCGCCATGCTCGCCGGTGTGCTCAACACCGATCCGGAGCTTTACGAGGCCGGCTACGTCGACGGGATCTCGAAACGCTGGCAGGAGATCTTCTACATCACCGTACCGCTCATGAAGCCCCAGATGCTTTTCGGGGCGGTGATGTCGGTCGTCTCGACCTTCCAGGCCGGTTACATAGGCGTTCTGCTTTCCGGTTCAAATCCGACGCCCCAGTACGCCGGCCAGCTCATAGTCAACCATATAGAGGACTACGGCTTTTTGAGATACGAGATGGGTTACGCCGCCTCGATATCGGTCATGCTACTGCTAATGATATGGATCTCTTCGAAGTTCGTCTGGTCGATCTTCGGAGAAAGGGAGTGAAAAGATGGCCTTTCAGGGTACGAAGATAAACCCGCAGCGTTTTCACAGGAGCCAGATAAAGTTTTACGCAATTCTCATACCCCTGGCCCTCTTCATGTCGCTGCCGATAATCTTCATCTTCATGAACGCCTTCAAGCCGCCGAACGAACTCTTCGCCTTCCCGCCGAGAATCTTCGTGAGGAACCCCACCTGGGACAACTTCAAGTCGCTCTTCAATACCCTCACCCAGTCGGGCATACCGGTGAGCAGATACCTCTTCAACAGTCTGCTGATCTCTCTCCTCACGGTTCTGGCGACTATCCTGGTGGGAACAGCGGCCGGGTACGTGTTGTCCAAGAAGCAGTTCAGGCTCAAGAAACTGCTTTTTGAAATCAACACGCTGGCGCTCATGTTCGTGCCGATCGCCGTGATGATACCGCGCTACATAATAATAGCCAGGGCCGGGCTGGTGGACAACTTTCTGGTTCACATACTTCCCAACCTCGCCATGCCCGTCGGCCTCTTCCTGGTGAAGCAGTTCATAGACCAGATACCCGACTCGCTCATAGAGGCGGCAAAACTCGACGGCGCCAACGACTGGTTCATATACGGCAAGATCATACTGCCCCTCACCAAACCCGCGATCGCGACGATCGCCATACTCTCCTTCCAGACGGCCTGGAGCTCCGTGGAGGCTTCCAATTTCTACATAAACCAGGAGAGCCTGAAGAATTTCGCCTATTATATGTCGACGCTCACAAGCTCCACCAGCGCAGTAGCCGGCCAGGGAGTGGCGGCGGCGGCCGGTCTCATAATGTTCCTGCCCAGCCTCGTCATCTTCATATTCACCCAGAGCAAGGTGATGAACACCATGGCCCATTCCGGTATAAAGTGAGGCCCGCTATGAAGAGGCCGATCACTCTCGTCTTCCTTCTGGCCGCGGCGGTACTCTGCGGAAATGTCTCCTACAACACGTACACCGTCGGGATCGGCTGGTTCCTCGTCAAATCCCAGGCGGCCTTCGAGCCGACCGAAGTGCTGTACGGGGAGTTCCTCTCTCCGGAGGACCTCTTCGTAAGGGACGGAAAGCTGTACGTCGCCGATTCCGGCAACTCCCGGATAGCCGTACTGGACGGGAAAGAAGTCAGCTACCTGGCCGAATGGGAGGTGTTGAACCCGCAGGGAATCTACGTGGACGAGTCGGGGGCGCTCTACATCGCCGACTCCTGGGCCAGAAACGTTTACAAGTACGACGAGCGGGGAGCCCAGACCGGAGTGCTGAGCAGACCCGACTCGCCGCTTTACGGCAAGAGCAACGACTTCATCCCGCTGAAGGTGGCGGCAGACAGGCGCGGGAACGTCTATGTGCTCAGCCAGGGCGTTACGAATGGACTGGTCGTTTTCAACAAGGACGGAAAGTTCGTCGGTTTCTTCGGGGCGAACGAACCCGACGTGACGCTGAGGATGATCCTCCAGAGGCTCTTCTTCACACAGACTCAGAAAGAGCAGCTTCTCCGCATCAAGCCACCCTCGCCGGGCAACCTGGTGGTGGACGACTCCGGTCTGGTCTGGACGGTCACCTCCGGCCTCACGGATAAAGCCATAAAGAGGTTCAACGTCGCCGGAACCAGCATATACGGCGAGATAGACTTTTCCAGCTCCGATTTCATCGATCTCGACATAGACGCGTTCGGGAACGTGTACGCCCTGAGCTCCAACGGGCTTATCTTCATCTACGACTCGTACGGGAATCTGCTCTTCCTCTTCGGCGGTCAGAGCTACTACGAAAACAGGAGGGGGCTGCTCAGGTCTCCGGTAGCCATCGACGTGGCCGAGGACGGAAGGATATACGTTCTCGACAAAGAGGACGGAACGATCACGGTCTTCTCGCCCACGGCCTTCGGCAGCCTGGTGCTGAAGGGCGTCAGTTATTACAACCAGGGGATGTACCTGGAGGGGGAGGCAATCTGGCGGGAAATACAGAAGCTGAACAGCGGTTTTCTCCTGACTTACAAAGTGCTGGGCAACATAGAGTTCAAGAGGGACAACTACGGGCAGGCCTTCGACTATTTCTCGCTGGCGCAGGATATGCGCGGCTACTCCGAGGCCTTCTGGCATCTCAGGAACGACTGGCTCCAGAGGGTAGTCGGCCTTCTCTTCATGGCGCTGGTGGCGCTGGCCGTTTTCGATCTCGTCCGTTCGGTCCTCAAGCGAGGGAAGATAAAGCCTCGTGCCAGGGCCGGCAGGGAGATAAAGTTCAGACTGTTCAGGGAGCTGAGGGCTTCGCTGAAGTTCCTGAAGAACCCCTTCGACGCCGTCTACGAGATGAAGAGAAACGGGGCGGTCTCCTTCTCCACTGCCACGTTGCTTTACATATGGATGTACGTTCAAAACGTATTGATCCTCTATCTGGCATCGCCGCTCTTTGTTGGTTTCAGGGCGCGTAACATCGATTTCCTGGCGCTCTTCTACGACACCTACAGGCTGCTCTTTCTCTGGATAGTGGGAAACTTTCTGGTGAGCGAGATCTCCGAGGGCGAGGGGACTTTCAAGCACATCTACATAGGCACGATCGAAGCCTTCCTGCCGATCCTGCTCTTCGCCCTGCCTCTGGCGCTCGTGACCAACCTCCTGACGCTCAACGAGGCCTTCATATACACCTTTTCTATGCAGGCCCTGAACGTCTGGTCGCTCGTTATGCTCCTGATCGTGATTTCCCAGGTTCACAACTTCACCTTCGGCGAGACGGTGAAGAACGTTCTGCTGACGCTCTTCGCGATGCTTCTTCTCGCCCTGCTGATCTTCCTCGTGCTCATACTTCTGCGCGAGGAGATCGATTTCTTCGTCTCGATCGTCCAGGAGCTGATCTTCCATGCGGGTTAACAGGGCAGTGGTCGGTTACGCGATAAAGATAGCGCTTCTGGTTCTGGCGACGGTCCTTCTGGGCCTTCTGCTCGATTATGAGCCCGGCGAATCGTTGGGAACGCCCCCGGTGGCCTTCGTTCAGAGGCCGTACACCTTCGAGAGCCCGGTCTTCGAAAAGATTCTTGGGAACGAAAATCTGGAGCTGTACTTCGACAAAAGGTCGGCCGGGATAAAGCTCGTCGATCTGAGAAACGGCAAAGTCTGGCATTCGGTTCTGGAAGAGGCCGATAGATCGCTAAACAACGTCTGGCAGGCCTTCTTTAGCTCGGGCGTCACGCTCGAACACATAGACGCCAGGAACACCGTCAGACGGCTGAACTCAGTCAGGGACGGTGAGACTGGCTTTGTAGATCTCTCTTCGGATAGCTTCAGCGTGGCCATCGCTTTCCCCGATGTAGGGGCCGCAATCGAGGTCAAATATACACTCGGGGTCGATTCTCTGGATATATCGGTCACGCGGGTCGAAGAGGGCGCGATCAAATTGACTTCACTCTACCTCTACCCATTCATGGGCGCATCGAAAGGAACGGTTCCCGGAAGCTTCCTCATTCCCGACGGTATAGGCGCGGAGCTCAACCTCTCGAAAAAGACGATCGCTACCTCGCCCTTCATCGCGAGGGTGTATGGACGGGACGAAGGCTTCACAGATATCCCGACTACTTTCAGCCTGGATATGGTGACCGATCCAGAGAGAATAACCCTGCCCTTCTTCGCGATAACGGCCGGCGACTCGGCTATGCTAGGCGTGATAGCGAGCGGCGATCTCTACGCCGAGGTCCAGGCCTACAAGTCTGGCATAGTCACCCCCTTCAACTGGATAACCACAAGATTCATATACAGGGAAATGTACAGAAAGCTCCTGAACAAGAAGGGCGAGGGCGTAAGCATACCTCAGGCTCAGAGGAACCCCGTTTCGCCGACGTTGAGATTTTACTTTCTCAACGGCAAGAACTCATCCCCGTCGGGGATAGCCGTTAAAGCCAGGGAGGATTTCCTTCGGAGGGGACTCATCCCCTCGCGCCGGCTCGAGCAGGTCGTCCCGCTGAAGCTGGAGTTCCTGGTTTCGGAAAGCGAAAAGACCACCTTCGGCAGAAAGGTCCATATAATGACTCCACAGAGCGAACTGGAGAAAATACTTACCGACGTCAGGAGATACTCTCAACGGACCGTGGTCGTTTTGAGGGGCTACACCTCCGGCGGGCTCTCCACCTCCTCGCCCGATCACCTGCCCCTGGAGAGGAAAGCGATTGAAGATATATCAAGGCTAAGCGACTTCTATTTCTATGTGGACTATCTGACGGCTTACGAAGGATCCGGGGGCGTATCGAGAGCCCGCTACGCTCAGAACAGATCAGAACAGATCATGATCGACGGTCCGAGATTCATCATAGATCCGCGGGAAACGGCCTCTTTCGCGCTCGAAGAACTCGAGAGCTTCTCGAAACTCGGGATCGAGAAGTTCGCCCTCGCCAACCTCGCCGAACTGGCCTTCTCGACCAGGGACAGTAACAGAACTGAAAACGTGGAAGCCCTTTTGGAGACGGTCTCGCTCTTCGACGGGCCGATCCTGTACAACCCCAACCTTTACATGATCTCCAGGGCTTCACACGTCTCCGACATCCCCGTCTCGAACTCGGGTTACCTCATAGAAGACAGCGTCGTCCCGCTTCTGCCGTTGGTGTTGAGGGAGTCCTTCTGGCTCTTCACCGCTCCCATAAACCTCACGTCCGACTTCAGACGTGAACTGCTCAGGGCCGTCGATTATGGGCTCTTCCCTGGCTTCTACATAACTTTCGAGAGTTCGATGAAACTCGTAGAGACCGCCTCGTCCGACCTCTTCTCCACCGGGTACGAAAGCTGGAGCGAGAAGATCGAGTTCGCCTACGACTTCGTCTCGAAGGCCCTCGAAAATACGGTCGGCTCACGGCTCGTCGAACGCGTCGAAGTGGCTGACGGTCTCTTCAGAAACACCTACGATAACGGAACGTCCATAACGCTGAACTACAACGAAAACCTGTCGAGAGCGGGAGATCTCGAAATAGAGCCTCTCTCCTACGTTGTCGAGGTGAGCAGATGAGAATGAAAATAAGGACCAGAGAGGCGCTCCAGGGCCTGGCCTTCATATCACCCTGGCTCATTGGTTTTCTGATTTTCACGCTCGTACCGCTGGTTAGGACTTTCTGGCTGAGCCTCAACGAGGTCAGGGTTACGGCAAGCGGGATCCGCACCTTCTTCGTGGACTTCAAGAATTACAAGGACGCCTTCCTGACCGACGTGACGTTTTCTGGAATGTTGATCGACTACGCTCTGCAAATGGCAGTCTATATACCGGTAATCATCTCCTTCTCTATGGCCGTCGCGCTTCTGCTCAATCTCAAGATTAAGGGACAGGGCCTCTTCAGGACGATCTTCTTCCTCCCCGTGATAATCTCCAGCGGGCCGGTCCTGGCCGAACTGACCGACAAAGGCGCGATGACCTTCGAGGGACTGACGAACCTCGGTTTCCTCGTAAATCTCCAGGCCACACTGCCACCGTCGATCGCCAGGCTGCTCGCCTTCGCAGTCGGCTCTTTCATAGTGATCCTCTGGTTCTCGGGCGTGCAGATTCTCATCTACCTCGCCTCACTCCAGAAGATCGACAGGAGTATGTACGAAGCGGCCAGGATCGACGGGGCTTCCGGCTGGCAGATCCTCTGGAAGCTGACGATCCCCTCGCTCATCCCTATTACCTTCATAAACATCGTATATACGATAGTGACCGTCTCTACCTTCTCCACAAGCGCCGTGATCCAGAAGATACAGACGGACATGTACAGACCGGAAAAGGGGCTCGGCTACGCCTCGGCCCTCTCATGGATCTACTTTCTGGTCATGCTCGCGATCATAGGGATGTTCGTTCTGATCAACGTGATATACAGAAAGAAGGGGGGCGAGAGGTCTTGAACGTTCCGCGACTGAACAGGAAGGTGAAGACTGCGGCCGGCATCGCCTCGGTCTATTTCACCCTGCTACTGATCGGCTTTGTCTTTATATACCCGGTGATATACATAGTATCGTACAGCTTCATGGACACCGAGGATCTCGTCAACCCGCTGGTGAGATGGCTGCCGACGAAGCTCTATATCGGGAATTTCAGCGAGGCGGCCAGTGTGCTGGATTTCGCGCCCACCCTGATGAAGACGCTCATCGTGACGGTCCTGCCCTCGATCCTCCAGACCATCTCGGCCTCGATTGTCGGGTATGGCTTCTCGCGCTTCCGCTTCCCTGGAAAAAAGATAATGCTCGCGGCGCTACTGGCGACCTTTATAATCCCCCCGCAGGTCACCATGATTCCCCAGTTTCTCATGTTCCGCGATCTCAAACTCCTCGAGACGATCTGGGCCTTCATACTCCCGGCGACCTTCACGCAGGGAATCAGAAGCGCCATATTCGTGCTGATCTTCTATCAGTTTTTCAACATGCTCCCGCGCTCGCTCGAGGAGGCGGCCAAGATAGACGGAGCCTCGACTTTCAAGATCTTCTACCGAATAGCCGTGCCTTCGGCTACCCCGGCGTATATAATAGCCTTTCTTTTCTCGCTGGTCTGGTACTGGAACGAAACGACGCTCACGGCCCTCTACCTCGGAGAGAAATGGGCCACGCTGCCGCTTAAGCTCCAGAATTTCGCCGTCACCTTCAGGAGACTCTACCCGGCCGATCCCTACTCGGTGGTGGGCAAGAACCTAAACGAAGCGATAGTAATGGCCGGAACCTTCCTGACTCTGATCCCGTTGCTCATGATATATTTCTTCACGCAGAGCTGGTTCGTCGAAAGCATAGACAGAACCGGCATAACCGGGGAGTGATCGAATGAAAAACCTGAAAAGCTGCCTCACCGCTCTTTTAATACTGCTGTGCGTCTTCGCCACAGGTTCTCAAAATCTTGAGAGGGAATACAAAGGTTCCTTCTATTATTTCTGGGAACAGACAAATACTCTGGATCATTCTCCAGGTTATGGGCTGGTTCGAGACAGGTTTCCCGGTAATCCATCGATAGCCAGCATCGCGGCAGTGGGTTTCGGGCTGACCGCGATACCGATCGGTGTCGAGGAAGGCTGGATCAGCTACGAAGACGGTTTTGAAAGGGCTTCGAGAACTCTGGACACCTTCCTGAAGCTTGAGAATTTCCACGGTTTCTTCTTTCACTTTCTTGATTTCAACACAGGAGAGAGGGCCTGGGACTGCGAAATATCGACGATCGACACGGCTATCTTCCTCTGCGGCGCCCTGACGGCCGGAGAGTACTTCGGCGGAGAGGTCGCCGAAAAGGCATCGGCCCTGTACGAAAGGGTCAACTGGAACAGGATGATCGATTACCGCAACAACTATTTCTACATGGCCTACTACCCGGAGAAGGGCTTTCAGGGATTCTGGGACTTCTACGCCGAACAGCTCATGATGTATGTCCTGGCGGCCGGAGCTCCCAATCCCAAATACAGGATCGATCCGGTCGTTTACTACTCCTTCAAGAGGTACGAGGGCTCTTACAAAGGCGAGCGGTTCATTCACTCCTGGTTCGGCTCGCTCTTCACCTACCAGTTCAGCCACGCCTGGATAGATTTCCGAAAAATCCGCGATAGGGACGGAATCGACTGGTTCGAGAACTCCATCAGGGCCTCTCTGGCCAACTACAACTATTGCAAAGACAACGCCGACCAGTACACCGGCTTCGTCATCGGCTGGGGAGTCACGGCCTGCGACGGGCCGGGCGGATACAACGGACTTCTCGG
Source organism: Mesotoga sp. H07.pep.5.3 (assembly GCF_002752615.1). Lineage (NCBI taxonomy): Bacteria > Thermotogati > Thermotogota > Thermotogae > Kosmotogales > Kosmotogaceae > Mesotoga > Mesotoga sp. H07.pep.5.3. The sequence goes on along the minus strand of NZ_AYTV01000007.1, from coordinate 51,791 downwards.
AACGCCTCCCTCGGGAAACAACAGCACCGCCCACAGAGTCGACGGCACGCTCGCCCCGGCCGGCGCGCTTGGATCGATAGTCTTTTTGCCAGACAGGTCTCTAGAGGCTCTCGAGGCCTATTACGAACTGCCAGATCTCGTGGGCGGGTACGGCCTGAAGGACTCGTTCAACCTCGACCTCGACTGGTTCGCCTCCGATTACATAGGCATAGACAAGGGAATAACGCTGCTCATGATCTCAAATTACAGAAACGATCTTGTCTGGAATATACTTATGGAGAGCGAATACATAGTAGACGGGCTCGATAGACTGGGTTTCGAGGTGGAGTGAAGATGAAGTTTGAAGAGATACTGGATCTCGAGGAGAGATCGTCGTTCGACTTCTTCTGGAAGGAGGCCTCCCTTTCCGACAGGGGTTACGGCCTGATAAGGGACAACACGAAAGACAGAAACGTTGCGAGCATCGCCTCGGTGGGCTTCGGCCTATCGGCCCTGCCAGTCGGTGTTGAAAGGGGCTGGATAAGCAGAAAGAGCGGCGAAGAAAGAGCGGTAAAGACGCTGAAGAGCTTCCTGAACAACGTTGAACAGAAAGAAGGCTTCTTTGTGCATTTCATAGATATGATCGAAGGCAGGAGGGCTTACCGATCGGAAGTCTCGGTTATCGACACCGCGCTCTTTCTCATGGGCGGGCTCGTCGCGGCCGAATACTTCGGTGGGGAGACGTCGGAGCTTTTCAGGACCATTTACGGACGGGTGAACTTCCCCTGGTACGTGAATGGGGAGAGAAACTGCTTCTATATGGGCTACAGCTACGAACGTGGCTTCTGGGGAGGGTGGGATCGCTACGCCGAACAGATAATCATGTACGTACTGGGCGCCGCCTCTCCGACCTGCCCGACGGACCCGTCGCTTTATTACTCCTTCGCCAGAGACAGGGGGACCTACGAAGAGCTGGAAGTGATCCACACATACACCGGCTCGCTCTTCACCTATCAGTTCAGCCACGCCTGGATAGATTTCCGAAAAATCCGCGACAGGGACGGAATCGACTGGTTCGAAAACTCCGTCAGGGCCTCTCTGGCCAACTGGAAGTACTGCTCAAGCGAGGGAAAAAACTACAGAACCCTGCATGAAAGATCCTGGGGACTCACCGCCTGCGACTCTCCGGATGGCTACAGGGGAGATTTCGGAGCGCCGCCTTCGGCCAAATCCAACACCGCTCACAGAATCGACGGAACCGTGCCACCCTGTGGAGCGCTTGGCTCGATCGTATTCGTCCCCGGGATAGTCGAAGAGACAGTGAAACACTACTTCGAAAACGTGCCAGAACTCTGGAGCGAGTACGGATTTCTAGATGCCTACAACCTCGACAGAAACTGGCTCTCGGACAGGGTCATCGGCATAGACAAGGGAATAACGCTGCTCATGATCGAAAACTACAGAAGCGGAATGATCTGGGAACTGACCATGGGTAGCGAATACATAAAAAACGGCCTCGAAAGGCTGGGCTTCTCACGGCGGGAAGAGTGGTAAGAGCCATCCTTGGAAAGAACATAAGAATGGTTCCTCGTTCCGACGCTACGCGTCCACGTTGTTCGTTCTTGGAACCAGATCCCGGATCAAGTCCGGGATGACAGTGTTACGCGATTGCGAGAACGTCACATACCGTAATTCTGAACTTGATTCAGAATCTCGTGTCGATGGTTCCTGACATTGACCAGAACGAAGAACAGATTCTCACTCTGGAGAGGGTTCACCTCGATGAACGGTGAACCATTGAACGGCTAACCAACCTTTCTTGAACTGTCCAACCACCACTGCTACCCGCAACCCCGGTCTTCACAAGAGCAGATCCCGAAACAAGTTCGGGATGACAGAGTGAGGGACTTCCACGAATCGCTGCCTGGATAACTTCCTCAGTTGCATTGAAACCCTGGATTAATTGCCGGTTCTCTTCACGAGACCCCATACCCTGTAATCGATACCCTGCTCTTCGCGTCATGAACTTGTTTCAGCATCTCTATCCTAAGAGCCGTTGTGCGCTTTGAAGAACCGTCCTTGGTCTTTCGTTAAAGAGCAAAACCCGTTCTTCGAGAAGACCTGTTCTTCGTTCCGACGCTACGCGTCCAGGTTGTTCGTTCTTGGAACCAGATCCCGGATCAAGTCCGGGATGACAGTGCTACGTGATAGCGAAAACGTCACATACCGTCATCTGAACTTGATTCGGCACTCGATGCTGTCTTGTTGAATGCCAAAAACGAGCTTACCTCATCGCCCTTTAGAAAAAGGTCTTCTTTCTTCTTGTTGCAACTTGCATCTTGGAACTTGCAACAATTCTTTTCGGAGAACGGAGAACCATTCAACGGCTAACCACTCTTTTGCTTTTCCAACCTCTGACCACTGACCTCTAACCTCTAACCTCGTTTCTCCCTTCTGTGGGGCCGTCCTTTATATGGAGATCGAGCTGGCTGAAAGGAATCTCTATACCGTTTTCGTCGAATCTGGATTTTATGATCTTTGCCAGTTCGGTGCTTGAGTCTATGAAGTTTGCCTTCTCTACCCAGAACCTGACGACGAAGTCTATGGAAGACGCGCCGTATCCGGTGAACTGTATCATCGGTTTGTGGCTGTCATCGACATAAAGCTTCTCGTAAGAATTAACTGCCTCTTCTAGGATCTTCATGACTTTGTTCAGGTCGCTCGAATAGGAAACCCCGACGTTGAGATCGTTTCGTCTTATGTTGTCGGGCCAGAAGTGAATAATCGTTGCTGCCCAGACGTTTTTGCTGGGGATCGTGACTAGCTTTCCGTCCCATGTCTTTATGAGCACGTGATTGAGTTTGATCTCCTGGACTCCTCCGGATGTCCCTCCGATGTCAACTGCCTCGCCCTCGTAGATTAGTTTGTTTATCATTATTAGTATCCCGCAGATCAGGTTTTCCAGAGGCTCCTTGACAGCGAGACCGACAATGATACCGGATACTCCGAGACCGGCGAGAACGGGAGCCAGATTCTTGAAGAGAACCGAGATAATTATGAAGGCCGCCAGAGCATAGAAGGCGAGGTTGAACAGCGTTCTCATTGTCTTCCGATATTGAATGGAGACAACGGATGTCTTCTCAGTGAATTTAATGAATGCTTTGTAGAAGATGCCCGAAAGCCATTTTGCAACCAGAAGGATTGCGATGCTGATCCCGATTCTAATCGCCCATTCGATTATTGTTTGGATTACATCATTCATGATTTTCCCTCCTTCTTCCTATATAACAATTCTTACATAGATCCCTGGAAAACCCAACCCCGATGAGGCTGGTGGCTTTTCTGGATCAATAGAAGAGCTGAAATGGAGTTTGAAAGATCTACTGTTTGAGCTTTCCGTCAAGATGATCTTCAAGTTTTGAGAAACCTATACCTCTGGAGAATGGACAGACTCTTATGCAAATACCGCAGTCCGTCCCGTTTCTTCTCCAGTAGGAGTAGCAGAGCTCGTGGTCAACCTTCCATCTTGGCGTATCGTTGGCTTTTTGTCCTTCGCAGCCGGGAATTGCGGAAACCGGACACTCGCGGGAACAGATTCCGCAGTCGCTGCAGAATCGCTCGAGATTCTTTTCCAGTGGTGGGGTACATTTCAAGGGCATTTCAGTGGTCACAAGTCCCAGCTTCATTCTTGGTCCTAGACTGGAGGAGATAAGAAGGCCATGCCTTCCTATTAACCCAAGTCCGGCGGCGGCACCGACTATCGGTAGAACTGCGAGATAGTTTCCGTCCATATGATTTCTGGCGGAGTAACCCAGCCCTCTAATGAAGTACGAGATAGTCAGTCCGATCATGGCTGCCTTCAAGTATTTCCTGGAGCTTTCGACCATTGCCGGCATGGCCGGTGCAGCATCTATCATTTCGCCGTCCAACTCGACAGCGAAGACTATTCCGAAGGGAAGCCGTAAGCTTATTTCATCCCCATAATTCTCTCTATGTCTTCCCCTGTGGCTATAATAGAACTCGGGTTTCATCTTCGTTATGGCTACGAGTTCCGCGCCGCTGTCAATAGCGATGCGTTTGATTGTCTCGGTAGCGGTTGTTATATCTACGTGAAGCTTCTCACTAGATGGTTTTCCATCACACAGGCTTCGTAGACTGGCAACAAGGGAGAAATTCGAACTCACCTCTGAAGCATCTAGAGGATCGTAAGAAGGAGAATTTCTGTCGCAGAGATCGGGTCTTTCGCGAAGCTCGTCATCTATCTCCTTCAACTCGGGATGTCTAGAGTAGTAGTCGCAGTACTCAGGAGTACCGGCTTCATAATTCATCCGAGCAAAAATCGTGTCGCGCTCATCGTATCTGCGCATTCTCTTCACCACCGATTTGCAATATGTCTTTCAATTATACAATCAGTCCCTTTGCACTCCTCGACTGCCCTATAATTGAGTATAGAGGTGAAGAAGGGAGAGAATCTTCATTACGGATTAGCGTCCCGGCGCTGCAGTTTCTCTGCTGAACTACTTTCGGTGTGAGACTGCTAACTGCGGCCGTTTCCGATTGAACGATGCTATACTGTTTTTGTGGAAACGGCTTTTTCCGAGAAGAATCTTCGGAATTCCGATCATTATTTGGAAATCGGCAGAATGGATTTCTTTATACCGATCCTCGTAGTTCTCCCCTGTAAGGGCAAATCATCTGACTTCTTCTTTAGAGGACAACCGGGTATCACATCTTCATTGGGGTAACTGGAAGAGCATCGACTTGTTCCCTCTGTTTCAGATGAACTCTCGAGGGGTCTGCGAAGGACGAAACTACAAGTAACGATATCAGGATGGTGGTGAAATGAAGGATAGGAAAAGGGAATTTGATGCAATAGTCATTGGTTCCGGCCAGGGAGGTACTCCCCTCGTACTCTCCCTTGCAGATGAGGGATGGAGGGTTGCCCTTGTCGAGAGGAAGGCAGTTGGAGGAACGTGTGTAAATGAAGGATGTACGCCAACGAAGACCATGATAGCAAGTGCAAGAGTGGCGCATCTTGTCCAGCGATCAGAGGAATACGGAGTTGTTGCGGGAGAATCTTCAGTCGATATTCAGAAGGTTATTCAGCGAAAGAGACAAGTTGTTGAGAGCTTCAGAGAAGGCAGCAGGAAAAGGATTATTGATTCTCCTAACCTTTCTCTGATTGAAGGCAGCGCAAGTTTTGTTGGTGACAGAGAGCTTGAAGTAAGGCTTAAGGAGGGGGAGACCGAGCTAATTGAGGCAAGGACAATTGTGATCAATACAGGAACGAGCCCGGCAACTCCAAAAATACCTGGTCTTGAACGAGTTGAAGCACACGACTCTACGTCGATAATGGAACTCGACGAACTTCCGGAGCACTTGATAGTCCTTGGTGGTGGGTACGTGGGTCTTGAATTCGGTCAGATGTTCAGGCGTTTTGGAAGCAGGGTAACGATAATTCAGAGGGATAAGCAGTTGCTTTCACTTGAAGATGAGGACATTGCGACGTTGGTTCTGGAGATTCTCAGAGGTGAAGGCATAGATGTTCTACTGGAATCAGAACCGATAGAAATCGATAGTTGTGAAAACAACAGGAATAGTGTAAGGTTACGTTTTTCGGATAAGGAAAAGCCGGTAGTCGGAAGTCACTTGTTACTGGCGACCGGAAGGGTACCCAACACTCCTGATCTTAATCTCGAAAGGGCAGGAGTTAAGGTTGACGGTAGAGGTTTTATTGAGGTCAACAGTAAGCTGGAGACCACAACCAAGAATGTATATGCCATCGGAGATGTCAAGGGCGGGCCCGCCTTCACCCACATTTCATACGACGATTTCAGGGTAATGAAAGAGAATCTCGTAAACGGGAGGGGTTTGACGATACAAGAGAGGTTTGTTCCATACGTGGTGTTCATAGATCCCCAACTTGGCAGGATAGGTCTTACTGAGAAACAAGCTGTTAGTCAAGGACGTCAATTCCGTGTGGCGACTCTCCCCTTTGATAGAGTGGCTCGGGCGATCGAAACGAATGAGACGCGTGGAATGATGAAGGCTCTTGTAGATTCGAAGACAGACCGGATTATTGGAGCAGCGATTCTGGGAGTGGAGGGTGGCGAGATCATGTCTGCAATTCAGATTGCAATGATGGGTAATCTTCCCTATACTTCGCTGAGAGATGGTATTTTCGCACACCCGACGTTTGCAGAGTCTCTTAACAATGTTTTCATGGGACTGGATACTTAGCGGAAGAAAACGTCATTACTTCATTTTCTATACTGCATTTTAGCTGCAAGGAGAAACTAGAAGTCTTCCTAAGGCAGCAGCGCTTAGTAAAACTATCTCCTCACCGGGAGGAAAATTCTTCGCTTCCCCGCAATTCGCATTCTACCCCTTCTTAGTATTTTTTTGGACAGTCATGGTATTTCGAAAAGAATCTATCCTTGGAGAGAAAAATTCTTATTGGCTCTTTTTCAAGAATGCAAGAAAGGCGATCTCTAAAGACCTTATAAACAAAGTCTGAATCTCAGGATTGAAGCTATTTTCAAATCGTTATCGATTCTGATCTGAGTATTGTGGACCTACATACTCGCCGAAGCATTGAAAATCAAGTGTGATAGTGTACAATTAAATGGAGTATAATTATCGGCAATACAAATGATGGAGGTTGTTTATTGTGAAGAGATTGATTCTAATTGGATTATTGTTCATAGCATTTTCAGGTTTTGCACTGAAGGGGCCGATTACGGTGGCATCGAAGATAGACACGGAAGGCGCGCTCCTGGGCCAGATGATTGTAACTGTCCTCGAGAAGAATGGATTCGAGGTTGTAGACAAGACTGAATTCGGTACGACGAGCGTCATTCGAAAGGCGATCACTGCCGGAGAGATAGATATCTACCCTGAGTACACGGGCAACGGAGGGTTCTTCTTCGATGACACCGATCCCACGGTATGGAAGAACGCGAAATCCGGATATGAGACGGTGAAGACCCTCGATCTTGAAAGGAACGGACTCGTGTGGCTTACCCCCGCCCCGGCAAACAACACCTGGGCTCTGGCTATCCGAAAGGATATTTCCGACGGTGAAGGAATCAAGACTCTCGAGGACCTTGCGAATTATGTGAACGGTGGGGGCTTCATTAAACTTGCCGCTTCCGAGGAGTTTCTTACGAGGCCCGATGCGATGCCCGCCTTTCAGGAGGCATATGGCTTCGAGCTTTCCAACGATCAGCTTCTGGCCTTCTCCGGAGGAAACACCGCTCAGACGATCAGAGCCGCAGCGCAAAGCATCGACGGGGTAAATCTGGCTATGGCCTACGGTACTGATGGTGCCCTCTCGGCTCTGAGGCTGGTCGTCCTTGAAGATACCAAAGGCGTGCAGCCAGTATATGAGCCTGCCCCGATAGTGAGAAAGGAGATCTTCGAGATGTACCCCGAGATCGGAGAACTGCTAAAGCCGGTCTTCGAATCTCTCGATCTGGAGACGCTTCAGTCCTTGAACGCTTCGATAGCGATTGAGGGCCTGGACGCGGGTGACGTAGCCGAACAGTATCTCAAGTCGAAGTCTTTGATAGATTAAAGCCTATGTCGTCCTTTGCGCGACGAAAAGATATGATGGCCATTCTTGGAGTGGCCATCATGTTGTTTTCTATACTGCTTCCAGGTTTTCTTTCGGTGAAGGAGACGAGAATTTCCGCAGCTTTGCCGGTCAGCCTGGCCAGGGTTTCCGTAATTGGCCTCGTGGTTCTTCTGGCGTTCTCTGGTGTCACCATCCTGCTTTCTTTCGGCGGATACTACTTCTTGATGGGCCTTGCAGGTGGGCTCGCCCCGGTATATGGTTTCTTCCTTGCCGGTAGCAGCGCGATTCAAATCGCCTCGGAAACGGGGCCGTTTGCCAGAGTCTCCCCTTCCACCGGGTTGTGGATTCTCCTTCTGGCCGGTTATGTGGTCGTCTTTGCGGCAAGAAGGAAACTGAAGGATAAGAGGATACTGTCGTCACTGCTCGTTCTGATCCCAATCGCTTCGTTCGCAGTTCTTCTCGGCTCCGGTCATCTCAGGGAGCTAGCGATCATGAAGGAGTACGCAAACAGGAGCGACAGGTTTCTCGAAGAGACTGTACGGCATCTTCTGATCGCCGGCGGAGCCGTAGTGGCTGGGGTGATAATCGGAGTGCCCCTTGGAGTGGCGGCCAACAGCTCGCCAAAGGTCGAGAAACCGGTCTTTGGTGTGGTGAATTTCATACAGACGATTCCGAGCATAGCGCTTTTCGGGCTTCTCATAGCGCCGCTGTCGTATCTCTCTCGGAGTCTTCCCTTCCTGAGGGAGCTCGGGATAACGGGAGTCGGCTGGGCGCCAGCTATGATAGCCCTCGTTCTCTATTCACTCCTTCCTATCGTTAGAAATACTTACTCGAGTCTGAAAGTCATTCCGGCCGATACGGTTGAGGCCGCCAGGGCCATGGGGATGAGCAGGTTGCAGGTCCTTGGAAAGGTGGAGATTCCGATCTCGCTGCCGGTAGTTCTTGCAGGAGTAAGGACGGCGGCCGTCCAGGCGGTGGGCAATACGACGATGGCCGCGCTCATTGGAGCCGGGGGTCTTGGGGTCTTCGTTTTTCAGGGTCTTGGCCAGGCCGCCATGGATCTCGTACTTCTCGGAGCGTTGCCGATCGTGGCGCTCGCCCTGATAGTCGATTCTCTTATGCAATTGTTGATAGCTATTCTGACGCCCAGAGGGCTCGTTTCGGAGGTGGCCGATGATTAGATTCGAGAATGTCACGAAGGAATACGATGAAGAGACCGTAGCTGTGAGAGATATAACATTCGAAATACCCTCGAGAGAGCTCACCGTTCTCATTGGGCCGTCTGGGTGCGGTAAGACGACGACTCTCAAGATGATAAACAGAATCGTTAAACCTAGCGGCGGCAGGATCCTCATCGATGGAGAAGATGTGAAGGAAATGGATGTCATGAGTCTAAGAAGAGGGATAGGCTACGTCATCCAGAACGTAGGTCTCTTTCCCCACATGTCCGTGAAGGACAACATCGCGACCGTTCCCAAACTGCTGAAATGGGAAAAATCGAAGATAGAGAGAAGGGTAAGCGAACTGCTCGAATTAGTCGGGCTTGAGCCGAGGTCCTACGCAAACAAGCTCCCCAAAGAGCTTTCGGGAGGGGAAGCCCAGAGAGTGGGCGTCGCGAGAGCGCTTGCGGCCGACCCGCCGATAATCCTTATGGATGAACCTTTCGGGGCGGTCGATCCCCTAACGAGGGTGAGACTGCAGGACGAGTTCGCCAGGATTCAAGAGGAGCTTCATAAGACGATAGTCTTCGTAACTCACGATATAGACGAGGCGATAAGGCTTGCCGACAGGATTGCGGTCATGAAGGCGGGAAGGATACTTCAGTTCGATACCCCCGAAGAGATTCTGGCAAGACCTAAAGAGAAGTTCGTTCACGATTTCATGGGGTCCGACAGGGCCCTAAAGAGGCTCTCCAGAATACCCGTCACAGAATACATAGAAAAATGCGAGACGATAGACGTCGACGACAACTGGGACCAGCTTGGTATGACAAAAGAGGAGTTCATCTGGGCGTTGGATGAAGAGAGGAGACTTGTCGGTTGGGTGGATGTCTCGCATTCAAACAGGGAGCTGCCCATCAGGGAGGCATTGACTGAAATGCTCGAGGAGGAGGTTTTGAGCCCCGACAGCACTGTCAAAGAGGCGCTTTCTAGGATGCTTGAGAGCGGTACAGTGGCGCTCCCCGTCGTGGAGAGATCGGGTCGCTTTCTCGGTCAGATAAGCCTAACGAAGATTCAGGAGTTGACGAGAAGTGACAGGGAAGAATAGCAGACTTTCGTCATGGATCTTTTTGGGGATCTTTCTGCTGGCGTTCATTCTCCTCATTTCCAACATGGCTTTATGGGAGAGCTTTCTAGGCTGGCTCTTTCCGGAAGAGAGGGAGGTCCTCCACCCGAGAGGAACCCTGCTTGAACTCGTGGCAGAACATATGTGGATGGTCCTTGTCTCGAGCGGACTTGCCACGATTATCGGCATATCGATAGGAGTATTGGTCACGCGGCCGATGGGGAGACAGTATCTGCCGCTTGTGTCAAACCTGAGCTCTCTTGGCCAGACCTTTCCGCCCGTCGCCGTGCTGGCTCTCGCCGTTCCCCTACTCGGCTTTGGATTCAAGCCGACAGTGGCCGCTCTGCTTCTCTACGGACTTCTGCCTATAGTGAGGAACACGATTGCCGGCATCGAGAACATTCCTCCCGATGTTCGCGAAGCCGCATACGGTATGGGGATGTCTTCATGGCAGGCGCTGTTCAAAGTGGAACTCCCACTTGCGCTGAAGGTCATAATGTCGGGAATAAGGATATCCGTGGTGATAAACATCGGCACAGCGACTGTTGGTGCAACGATAGGGGCAGGAGGGTTGGGATCGCCCATCATCGCAGGACTCGTTGCGGAGAATCCCGCCTTTGTGCTCGAGGGGGCTATTCCGGCGGCTCTTCTCGCCTTTTCGGTAGACGCATTTCTGGGGAATGTAGAGAAGACTATATCGTCTGGATGACTGCGGACCTGTCGTTAACTAATGATAATCTATTTGCCGGTCTTCGTCGTTGTTTATAGTGGCGGATTTCTCTCCGGCAGACGGGTGCGGAACAGCCATCTTGCCGCTTACGAAAAGTTCGCCCAGAGCCCTCACATCTCTTCCCGTAGGATTCTGGAAGACCCGGAGACCGAAGTGTGGCAGTGCGGCGAAGACGTGATCGAAGATGTCCGACTGCAAAGCTTCGTAGTTCATCCAGGAAGTATCGCTGCTGAAGGCGTATATTTCCAGAGGAAGCCCGGTGTCGGTCGGCTGAAGCTGTCTTACCATGATTATCATGTTCTTGTTCGTTCCCGGGAGATTTCTCAGATATGCCATGAGATAGGCCCTGAAGGTTCCAATGTTGGTCATTCTCCTGCCGTTGACGGGTTCGCTCACATCTACATTGTTTCTCTTGTTGAATTCCTCTATCTCTTTCTTTTTGCTTTCCAGATAGGGTCTGAGGATCTCGATCCTGTAAAGCCTTTCGTAAAGCTCGTCGTCGAGAAAGCGAATCGACGAGGTGTCAATGAAGACCGATCTCTTTATTCTTCTTCCTCCGGCCTGAAACATTCCCTTCCAGTTCTTGAAGGATTCCGAGATTATCGCGTAGGAGGGGATGGTGGTGATCGTTTTGTCCCAGTTCTGGATCCTGATTGTGGTAAGCGTTATGTCTATAACGTCTCCGTCGGCCTGAAATTTCGGAACTTCTATCCAGTCGCCTATGCTGACGAGATTGTTCTTTGAGATCTGGATGCTTGCGACGAGTCCTAGAAGCGAGTCGCGGAAGACTACCAGCAGAACTGCCGTCATCGCTCCGATCCCGCTAAGGATTCCCCATGGAGAGATTCCAGTCAGCACTGATACCGCAATAACCCCGGCCACAATGTAGACCATGATCTTCACTACGGTAATATAGCTCTTTATAGGTTTGTCTTTTGAGGTTTCAAGGGACTGATAGGCGCTCGTCAAGACGTCCAGGAAGGAGTCTATCACGACGGCGACGATGAATATTAGATACGTGGCGACCAGTTTGTAGATCAAGTCCTCTATCGCGGGGAATGCCCGGGCGAAGAGAGCGATAACTATTGCCGGTATCATCAGTGCTATCTTGTAGAGAAGTCTGTGCTTGATTAAATAATCGTCCCACTTGAACGCGGACCTTCTCACAATGATTTCTATGGGCTTGATCAGCAGCTTCTCGAAGAGGAATTTCGAGAGAAAGGCCACGACTACCATTATTATTCCGACAACTATATTGGCAAGTACCAAGTCGAAAGTCTCGCTGAGTCCGAGCGCCGAAAACCAACCGGCAAAGATGTCTATCACCTGATCGCCTCCAGAGACAATGATAACATCACTGGATCGACACAGCTACTTTTACGGCGTTCTGGGTAAGTCTGACTCTTGATAATTGCGGGAGCCTTCCCCAAAAGATTAGTCGGTACAGAGGGTTACAGAGATCGCCACAATGTCGTAAAATAGTGTATTGGAGGTGAGTGAGTTGAAATGTCCCGAATGCTACTCTAGTGATAACAGGGCGACGCCGCTTAAGAATCCCGAAGACTGCCTGTCGAACCATGTTCAATACATCTGTTCCACTTGTGGCAGGGCGATTTGCATGGAGGGCGATGAAAGAGAAAGACACGGTCCCTTATCCTCCTTCGGTTCTTTCAATGACGCAATGCTTTACCTCCGGGCAGCCGAGGCATTATTCAACGGGCCTTGCGGCATCTACGAATTGACTGACGGTGCGAAAGTCTTCTATAAGATCTTCAAGGATAAAGACGGACTGATGAACTACCTGCTGGAGAACCCGGAGAAGAGGTGTCCTTTGGGAGAAGCGCTTCACGAAACAGAGGAATTCAGGCCGGTGGTTGAAGGTCAGATCCGGAGGCTGGACAAGGAAGAGGTCGAAGAGTATCTGAGAGAGAAAGAAGAAGTTGATGACTAGCTTCGAGTCAGTCTTTATTCTCGTTGTCTATGGAATCGCTTTCTTCGAACTCTTTTTGCTGTCCCTAAACTTCAGAAATGCGAAACTCTCGAAGGTCTCACTTCCAGACAACTTGCGAGACGTCTTCAGCGATGATCTCATAGAAAAGTCTGTGGAATATTCAAGGGCGAAGAGTCTTTTTGTTATCGTTTCGTCTGTTGTCAACCTTGTAGCGCTTAGCATTGGAATTTTCTGGGGATTCGGAGTAATCGAATCTCTTTCGATGAAGTTGGCCGAAGGTTTTGCGCTGCGTGGCCTCATCTTTTTCTCCCTAATCGCCTCGATTTACTTTTTTATCTCTCTCCCCTTTTCGATATACTCGACTTTCGTCCTTGAGAACAGATATGGATTCAATCGAACAACACCGAAAACATTCGTCTCGGACAAGATAAAAGAGGTCCTTCTTGCGGCCGGGATCGGCCTCCCACTCGTATATCTTGCCCTCCTTGCGATTGATTCCTTCGAATACTGGTGGGTCTATCTGCTGATAGGCGTCGTTGGATTCGAGATACTTACTCAGTTGATATTCCCGACAGTGATCCTGCCGCTTTTCTACAAACTGAAGCCGCTTGAAGATGAGAACCTTGCAGAAAGGATAAGGGAAATTGCGGACAGGGCCGGATTCGGAGTCAAGTCGATCCTCGTCATGGACGCCTCGAGGAAGACGGGCCATACAAACGCCTTTTTCACGGGTATAGGCAGGGCAAAGAGAATTGTTCTGTACGACAGCCTCCTGGAAAAGCACAGTTCAGAGGAGATTGAAGCGATCTTCGCCCATGAGGCCGGCCACTTCAAGCGCAAACACATTCTCAAGGGGATGCTCATATCCAACGCGGTCGCAATATTCGCAGTGGTTCTTCTGTGGATGATGGTCGAAAGCGATACCGTCGCCGGTATTTTCGGTGTCTCAGAGAAATACGCGATTCTGCTTTATGCCGGGATCTTCCTGTCTTCGATCTTCACGGTTCTGGACTGGATAGACTCGTTCATAAGCAGAAAGTGGGAATTCGAGGCCGACAGTTATTCGGCAATGATTACAGGCGATACCCAACCGATGATAAGAGCTTTGAAGAACCTATCCGTATCTAATTTGTCTAACCTCAGCCCGCATCCTTTATATGCAGCACTATATTACTCGCATCCGCCCTCGTGGGAGCGAATTGAAAAACTCAACGGAATAGTCTCTAATATAGATGAAAGAAAGAGTAGGGGGTGAGAACTTGAAACTGAAGTTCATTAACGGTGTTACGCCCGTGAACAGGCTTGAATGGATCGAAGAGTACCTTGGCCTTCCATTCGAACTCTTCTGCAAGCACGACGAGTTGACCGGCTTCATCACGAGCGGCAACAAAATCAGAAAGCTCGAGTATCTTCTGAAAGATGCTCTGGAAAAAAAGGCAGACACCGTCTTCACCTGCGGGGGAATTCAGTCGAACCACTGCAGGGCGACGGCGATGGCGGCGAGATCGCTCGGAATGCAGCCGGTACTCTTCCTCAGGGGGAGGCCGATGGAGATTCCTCAAGGGAACGTCCTTTTAGATACCATGGTGGGAAGCGACATTCATTATGTGACCAAGGAGGAGTATTCGAGAATAGACGAGATCTTCGCCAAGAAGAAGGAAGAGTACGAGAGTAAGGGAAGGAAGGTTTACCTGATCCCGGAGGGCGGTTCAAACGCGCTGGGAGCGAGAGGTTACGTGGACGCCGTGAAAGAACTCTCTGGCCAGATCAATCTCGACGGAGTTGAAGCCATCTTCACTGCAGTTGGCAGCGCCGGAACCTATGCGGGAATTCTGGCAGGGCTAAGAATACTTGGCTACAACACCGGAGTCATAGGAATAAACGTTACGAAGGACCCTTCTTCAATTTTCGTGGAAAAGACAAAGAGACTAATAGGCGAAATGAGGGAGTACGAAATAGACGTATCGATAGATGACGGCGAGATCGAGATAGTCGACGACTTCTCGGGCCCCGCTTATGCCGTGCCTTCGGAAGAGGATATAGAGCTTATAAAGAGCCTTGCCATGGAGAGAGCCTTCTTCCTTGACCCCGTCTATACGGCGAAAGCCTTCAGGGGAATGCTTCAGATCTCAAGGGAAAGGTTTGCCGGGAAGAGAGTTGTTTTCATCCATACTGGTGGATTGTTCAAGCTGTTCGACAATCCGGCCACTTATGTAAAGTAAAGCCCTGCATCGCAGGGCTTTATATTTTATTCAGGTTGTTCAGTCTGTCAAGAAACTTGTCGACGTTCTCCCTGAATCTCTTTATTTTGACCTCCGCTGTTTTCAGGTATTCGAGGCCGGCCCTTGTGATCTTGTAGTTCTTCTTTGCCGGGCCTGCGTCTTCAGTATCCCATTCGGAAGTTATGAGTCCCATTTCTTCCAGGCTGCCCAACACACGATAGAGGCTTCCCATTTGACCGACACCAAAGATCGGTATCTCGAAATCGTTGATTCTAGAAGAAAGCTCATAACCGTGCGCAGGCTTTTCGGCGATGAGAAGAAGCAGATACAGTTCAATCCAGGATCTGCCCATCCCCATTCTTCTTCCCCTCATGTTTCTCATGCCGTACTCCATGTCATTAATTAGTGATTGTGGAACTTTCCGTGGTCTTCGGGCTCGTATTCAAGACTGGAAAGTTCACCTTCGATGTAAGTTTTTACGAGCTCTTCTACAGTCCCGCTGGCTCCTGTAATGGCATGTACGCCAAGAGTCTCGAAGAACTGCCTCGCCCGGCCGCCCATGCCTCTCGTTATGATCACATCGGCGCCTTTACTCTTCACATAACCCGGAATTTCACCAGGCTCGTGCTGTTCAAAGGGATTTACCTCGATTTCGTGAGAGACAATTTCGTTGTTCTCAACAGTCACGAATGCAAAGAACGGAGAGTGACCAAAATGCTCCGATATATGTGACTGGAGTCCTTTGTTATCAATTGTTGGAATAGCTATCTTCACAAACCAACCTCCTTGCATATATTCAACTACCATATATTATAGCATCTGAACTGGACTGGATTCTGACATCTTCGACGATCTAGGTTCAACTGTCATTTTAGGAAGGCACAAAACAGCAGCCCTCCGCTTAAGCAATTGTGAGAGAATCTTCATGGATGAGGTCCGGCATGAAGAAGACGCTTGCTTTTTTGATAATTGCGGCATTGTGTGTTACTGCGCTTGCGAATGGTTTGCTGGTCGTAACTTTGAAGGACGGTTCAGTCTACGAATTCTACCTCGATGAAATCGAGAGTCTAGTATACGTTGCGGAAGACGAATTGCCCCTTGAACCTAAGTACATGAGTTTCGAAAAACTTATTTCGTTCCCGGTGAAGAGATCAATCTCTACTTCTTTGGAACTTCGGGACTGGGGCTTACGCCTGGATCGGAATCGTTCCTTCGGATATTACGCATGGAAGCGAGTCGGAAAACGACCTACACGACATTCAGTATGCTTACGTCGGTGGTATGGCAGACGGTTTGATAGTATTCACCGCTCCATGGGATGCCGGATTCTACGACTTCAGGTTGAATGATTCCGAGAGCGGCGGCATCGAGATCGACTTCCTGACCTTCGAGGTCCAAGAGTAGCCTGCAGAGCCAATTTTAATTATCTGAAAGTTGCCCTGGGCGTCGTTCTGCTCTTGAAAGGTTATCCCAACTGTGATAAAATCTTCGAGTACGGGGCATAGCGCAGTTGGAAGCGTGTCTGCATGGGGCGCAGAAGGTCGCTGGTTCAAGTCCAGTTGCCCCGACCACCTGTTAGCACCGCGATGGTAGCGGGAAGCACCATTATAAGAGAAAGACGCGACTTAGGTCGCGCCTTTTCTTTTGAGAGAATACACTTTCAAGAATTGGCTTCTTGAATATATTATCTAGCTATTCCATTTAGAAGCAAGGCAGTCAATCAACATAGTAAGGATCGCAAAAAGCACATGCAGTATAACTTTTGCATCTTAAAGATCAATATATTGCTAGTTGCACTGACAACACGAGAAGAAACAGTCAAAGACAATCGCGTTTTGCTCAAAGCCGATGTTCAGCAATATGATTGCGCGCATCTCGCTAGAACGTTCAAATTCATCAGTGTCACATCGTTAGCAAATCTAATAAAATGGATAAGACTCATAATCTCTTGCAAAGACAGGTGGTTAAGATCATTACGGATGATCACGAAATTGTGAGCGAGAATCCTGAGGAGGATAGAATTCAACAGAAGCCTTTCTGCACAGAAGAACATTCTGAATGTATTGGGGCCTCTTTTCTACTGTTTATTTCTTTCTTCGGTTATCTATTTGGATCCGATCCTACTAGTAATTGTTGATCTCCTGCAGATTCCTAAACCTCTTCTCCTCCGCTTCTGTCATCTCACGAGTTACTACGTTCGACAAGTTTGCAGCAAGAAGAATAATCTTTTCAAATGCTTTGTCAGAATAAGTATGCCCATCATGAAGTTTGGTCATGATAGACAACATCCAGTTGATGAATACTGCAGGAATAGCGAGATCAGAGATATCTTCCCAGCTTGTAGGTCCATAAACAGCACTCATCTTTTGATCGCATTCACCGCCCTTGCAAGCAAAATAGATATCTTCGACTACCGTCCCATCTTCATTTGTCTTCCAGGCGACGAGCGCCGAGTACTCTGATACGCCTTCCATAAGATTCTTCCCGCAAGAATCACAGAAGATTGGTTCAACCCGTCTGAAGTCAACCATAAAACTACTTACTTAGCGTGCTTTTTGGTATCAGTTTCGAAGAAATCGATGTTGTGAGTGCATATCAACGAATTGCATCTATACTCTGTTTGATTTTCTCTTCTTCTGTTGACGAGAGTAGCCACTTTGTCCCGTCTTCGAAGACCACCTCTATCGGGTATGCGTAGAAACTTGTTGCCTGTCTGACATCGAGTTCCCATTTGTGAGTATATTCAACGTTTCGAACGAAGTTTTTCAAACTCTGACTGATGTACGAAGAATAAGGTAACCACAATTCAGTACCAAAATCATCAAACATAATAAACCGCATCCGATAGGCTTTGATAGTCTTGTACGCAACATTCTTGACTTTGACACTCACAGTAAATTTGTCTTCAAGTGTTGCTTTCAGAACCTTGATAGGAGCCTCTTTGGCGCTTTGCATTTCGGTTCCTAGTAGCTCCCAAGTTCCATCTTCGTACAAAACTACCTTCTCACCGTATTCGGTAGTTGCATATATAGGAGCGAACGTAGTCACAGAAATGACCACAAGAGCGACGATTAGAATTCTTTCTCTCATCCTTCCGCCTACTTACGTTGCCAGATTTCACAGGCCAATTTCATCTAAGGCACCTAGGTCCTTCCTAAGAAGATGTGCAAGTTCGTTACAACTATCCATTATTTCTCTGTCCAGCCTCTCCAGTTCAGAAAGCTCTCTACTATCTTGCGACCCAATAGCTGTTATCCGAGGAAGTACGTCTCTGTCTATTTCACTCTTTTCAAGCAAAGGTTCTATTCTATCTTTTATAGACCTAATAACCATTTCAGCTTTATCAATCACGTCAGTCGGAGCCAGCAATTTTAGACTTGGCAAATAGCTACTCTGAATTTTCAAAGACTTGATAAAATCATTGTTTCTACTGAGCAATCTCCTGTTTAGTGATTTGGAAGCGGTTTCATGAATTCCTTTGAGCTCTTCCATTAACTTTGAATAGAGTTCTAACTTACCTGAATATAAGCACTGGAAGATAGTCCTTTTTCGCTCATGCCGGAAAGTGATGAAGAAAACTGCTATGGATACTAGACCAACTATTCCTGCACCAATAGCGCTTGTAATACATGTTTTAATCCACTCGCTAATATCCCCCATTTGATCTCCTCCCAATCTATATATTGAACAGGATTATTTGCAGTACATACTGGTTCTTCCTTCAGATTCAAGAACAGTACGTGTCAACTCAATACAAAGCGTTGAAGCAAACAGAATCAGTAGAAACAAGACTCTTCTCACAGTTGTCCTCCCTATACTCGTTCCAGCTTCCCCAAAGATGTAACAATAAAGAATGCTTCACAAATCAAATGCTATTACTGTCCTGAAGAACAAGGAACCTAAGGCGCAGTCCTGCAAATACGGAATCCAAAGTGGTAATCTGAGTAAGAAGGCGAGTCACGGTAACGGAACGCCACCCGCACGCAATCGACATGACTTTCCCAGCTACCGCCGCGCAGAACCCGCCTAGAACCACTCTTGTTGTACGGGTTCGTCTCCGCTGAACTGGAGTAGTTATCTGACTTATCACTGCACCATTCCCATACGTTCCCAGACATATCATATATACCCAGCTCGTTAGGAGCCTTCTTTCCCACTTCCTGAGTCCTACAACTGTTCTTCATCATTGCGTTCCAGTCCCTATTGCCTGAAAGATATTTATCTCCTGAGTTCTGCCAATACCAGGCAACGTCATTAACGTTGTCGCTACCAGAATACTTGAATCCCTTGCTCTTGTTCCCTCCTCTTGCTGCATACTCCCATTCGGCTTCAGTTGGTAACCTGTATCCAACTACTTTCGATGGGTCGGTTGTTATTTTTCCGTCTTTATCTAATATGTTTCCTTCACTGTCATACGCTTTTGGAAGGCTCTCTTTCTCACTCAGCCAGTTGCAGTAGGCTATGGCATCCCACCAGCTAACGCCGATTACGGGTTTTCTGCCTCTACCGAACCCCCAATCATCGGGCTTGGTTGTTGATGTAGCTTTGCAGAAAGCATCATACTCATCGAATGTCGTCTCATACTTGCCAATGTAGAAGTTGTAGGTGAGCGTCACTTTGTGCGTTGGTTTTTCATAATCGTATCCATCTTCCAACACATCGCCCATTATGAAACTTCCCTTTTCCACCAGCACAAATTCCACACTTCTTGATAGCGAAAGAGCTGCCAGCAATAGAATGCAGACTGTCAGCAATACTGATTTCTTCATTACCCACCTCCATAGGCTAGGTCTCGGCTCGGAGTAAGCACGTCAAAACTCAGGCAACATACGGCAAGCTGTGCAATGCTCTCATACGATCAATATACCACTTGTTACATTGATACCAAAACTAGAAAGGGATTGCTCAGAGAGAATCGCGTTTCTCATCAAGGCGGTTTCCAGCAATATGATTACACGTATTTCGATGGAAAATGCAGATTCATCAACGTCACATCGCTCTGCCAATGAAAAACGACCCTCCCAACACGGGAGGGTCATCTTCGGGAAAAGGAGGTGTCAAAAGCAAAACTCAAATCCTATTAGCAAGTCGAAATAGAGTTTGAAATCTAACAGGTATTGCCACTTCTTAGCGATTCCTATATGAAAACACACAGGCGGCTTCACTTCGATTCCTGCCGTCGCTATGAAGTCTGAGGCGTCTAGTGCAATGTTGAGGGAGAACCAGTCTTTCTCGTACACAGGGTACATCTCGTAGATAAAGTCTTTCCCTTGAAAGTCGGGAAGTGTTAGGCGAATCCCTGAAACGTTCTTCATCTCTTGTTTATAAACATCTCCAGTGCCGCCTCTACTATGTCACCCAGGGAAGCTTTGTCCTGATCTGTGAGTGAGTATTCGTCGATAGCCGCTAGGTTCTCCAGCAGTCTAATCGCTGCCTCCTTCATCTCCGCGTTCATTTCTGTAACGTCCTTACCCTCGTTCTTCATCTTCGTTTTAATTCCCTTATACTGCTGCTCTATTGAAGAGACGGCAATGACCGCGTATCTCATTATCTTGTCCGTTGAAACATTGCTTGAGAGTTCTGATCTCTGGAGGTACGAATGATTTTAATGAGAAGGCGGTATGATTTTTTCTGAGGCATCTTTGCCAACTCACTATTTAGCGGTCTTGTTTTGCCCCGACCAAGAACCCTCGATTCGTTCGGGGGTTTTTTTTATATTAGAACGGGTTATGCTTAACATGGTCTTCTAAAGAAAGACCCGGCTAAGAAGTCTTTCCGGAAAGACGGTCGACAAGAGCTTCGCTGTTAATTGACCAGAGTTTCGAGCAATCGACAACGGCAGGCAGTCTGTCTGTCTCTACATAAAGGGGGTAGTCATGGACTTAATAAAGGCGGTAATCAAGAATGTACCGGAGTACGAATACTTCAAGACGGTCGACGAGCTGAAGGGTCAAGGGTTAAAAAAGTCAGAGGTGTGAGGAAAGAGGTATGAAGATCAAGATCGTTCTGAAAACCTCACAATCCGTCATCTGAACTTGATTCAGAATCTCGGCCTCAAGTTTTTTCAACCGCAACATCGAACTCGCATCTTCGATTGGTTCAAGAGCAGATCCCGAAACTAGTTCGGGATGACAATGAGAGGGACGATTGAGAAGTCATGACGGGAATGATAGCGCTGGTTATTTCGATAACGTCTCATCCCGTCATCTGAACTTGTTTCAGCATCTCTATCGTAAGAACCGCTGTACGCTTAAGAGCAAAAACCCGCTGAGTGCTGCAAAGAGCCGTCCTTGGTCCTTCGTCAAAAACCGTGAACCCGTCCTTCGAAAGAGCATGAAGAACAGATCCTCTCTCTGGAACGAACAACTTCTCCTCGACGAACGGTGACCACTCTCTTGCTCTTCCAACCTCTGACCACTGACCTCTAACCTCTACGCTCCCATTTCCATTACAGGCGCTGTGTTCAATACGTTAGTTTCCTAAAGTGGATCCTTCTGCCGTCTCAGTATCCCCTGGATGAACTCAGCCTTGCCATTTGTATAAGCTTCTCTGTTATCTCTGTATTTTTCGGCGAGTTCTTTCTTAAGCGTAGCGTATTGTTGTACTACCTCTGGGTTTTCACGCAAATAGTTCCTGAAAAAGATGTGGTCTCTCCAGAACTTGCTTCCAAAAACGACCATGTGTACGTGGTAGTCAATCTCACTGCCGGATCTTTCAAAGTACCTTCTCTCTGGCATTGAATCCTCGTGCTCGGGTCTGTAAAGATAGCCCGTTCTTTCAATGAATGGCACGCAGGAATCGGCTTGTTCAAGTGATGATACGCCAATCATTATGTCGATCACGGGTTTGGCCTGCAATCCAGGAACTGCTGTGCTTCCTATGTGCTCGATACTCATCTCAACACCTTCGAGCGCGGCATAGATCAGTTCTGCTTCCCTTCTGAAAAGCTCTGGCCACGATGAATCATACTCAGCGACTATCACTGGCTTTCCTCTCAAGGGATCCCTCCTCAACTGTCCCTCAATTGAACGTTAGTTGGCGTTGTGGGTAATGAACGGGGGAAAGATCGATTCCAAGACCTTCACCTTTTCAGGAACTTCGGAGATCCCCCAGGGAACGTTCTTCCATGAGTCCGTACGAAGCCTTCCATGTCTCCAGAGTCTTGTGGGTGAAAGCCTTCCTGTCAGGAGGGGTGCAAGGTCGGAAATCGCGATCTCCAGATCATTAGGAGCTTCACTCAACCTTGCAGTACCCTTTCCGATTTTGATAGTGAGATTGTTCTGGGGCAGCAGCTTGTCTTTTATCTTGATGACAACTGTTTCGGAGATCGAACCGTTCATTAACTCCCTTATCACGGTCAACGGATCGAGGATCCTGACCATTCGCGATGAGGCGTCCTCGATTTTCAGTTCCTTTCCTGCCTGCCATCTGGAATGGAAGAAGAGCTCCACGGGGAAATCCGGAGGCATCCTGTTCATTTCGAAGGTCGCAATCTGGTCTCTGTGATTGAGCATGAATCTCTTCAACGCGAAGAGACCCGCAAGGTCTATGAAAGAGAAGTTACTGACTTCCATCTTCCTCTCTTTCTTTCTATAAACCATCATCGCATGAGGCATACCTGCCTTGTCTACGGCCACGGCCCCGAAGAGGTCTTTCATGTGGAAGATCTCCTGACTGCAGGCGTTGATTTCAATGGCTTCGGTGTAGCGAGAGGTTTCCCAGAGGACCTTTCTAGCCTTTTCGATAAGCTCCTCCATCTCGGCGCTATTCAGGAGCTTGCCGGAAAAGATATTTAGATTGTTCTCTTCAATTTCATCCGAAAGGAGAGAAAAATCGAACTTGAAGTCCAGGCTTTCAAACCCGAGGCCGAAGCCCAACCTCACATAGAAATCATGCTTGAAGGGGTCGAGCATCAAGAAATTGACGCCGCTCTGCAGCGCCTCCTGTATGTCTTTAAGGAGAATTGCCTTAGTAATCCCTTTGTTGCGATACTCGGGTAGCGTCGCCACAGCCTCGACGTACCTGCATTCAAAAGGCTTGGTGCGGATCTTCGCGAGATACTTGTAACTTATGTATGCTGCAACCAGTTTCTCATCATCGAATGCTCCCCAGACGTATTCCCAGAGAGACGGATCGGAAAAGAAAAACTCGCTCTCTTCCGGTTCGAAGTATTCAAATGACATCAGGAAGATCTCAACAATCTTGTCTTTGTACGAACTGTCGATTCTTCTTATCTCCATAGTGCACCTCAAACAATCATCTCTACCAATGATACCAGATCGGCTCTCTCAGGCTCTTTATAGACTTGATTAGTAGACTTCTCAATTCTCCAGTTTTCTATATGTTTGTGTCGACCTTTCACTATGGGCAAACAACAACCCCGATTACGAAGCTCGCAATTCAGGAGCAGATAAAGAAAGGTACATTCGTCCGAAAGCTGCGTTTTCTGAGCTTAAAAAGCGCAATGCAACAAAACTCTTAGCGATAAGCATTTTGTTTTTGACAGTTGCAGTATTTTCGCCAGAATAAATCTTAGTAAACATAACGGTAAATTTTGAGAAAGCGAATCGTAGCATATATATCGTAGTTGTGTATTGTCCCCGATTAGTTCTGCAAACGACCAGTAGTATTCCGCCAGATCACTCCGATTTGGTAAGACCGTTTCCGGCCTTTCTTGCTGCCGTAATTCCGAAGTTTGCAGGATTGGTGTTCGATGTTGAGTCAACAATGGGGATTCAGAATCAAGTCTTGATTGAAGATGACTAAGGAGGCAGGAAGGAGAAAGGTCAGAAAAGCTATCGAAAGCTGAAACAGAAGAGATTGAATAGTCCTCTATCCAATGAAATAAAAACCGATGGCGGTTGCGGCAAAAAAAGAGGGTCGTCTCTATCTGCTGACCGGTTAACTGAAGGAGGTTGAAAGTGATTCTGGGGATCTTTCTGAAGGACAGAGAGGTTAGTTTCTTCGATGGTTGTTTAGAGGTGAAGATCGACAGAATGGAAGCTTTTTACGCAAAAGTTGTACTAGGAGGTGAAACGCCCGGAGTTTCTTTTGAGGATTACATGACTACTGCGTCAGTAATTGTGAAGAGAGATGAAAACAATATGGTGATTCTCGATTTTGAAGACTTCGCCCCTCCGGGCGAGATTAGAGAGCTTCGTTTCACGGCGGATAATATTACATTGTCAGTTACCCTTGAAGACAAAGAGACGGAGGAAATCTCGCAGGGTTTTAGGGATTATCGTCCACCGGAGGATTTCCTATCTTATCTCAAGAGGAATATGAAAAAGAGCGATAACCCCCTCGTGACGGGAGAGATCGAACAGGTAACAAGCTGATGATTGAAATGTCAACGGCCTGTTGATCCATCTGAACGAAAGAACAACAAGGAGAGCCTCATTGATACTAATCAAAGCTATACTTGCGACATACCTATCTTGTTTGTGTCTCCGATCGACTTCTTCATTATCTCCCTACCATGTCAGAAAGCGACTTCAATCTCTCAATTTGCTGTAAGGGCTTCGTTTTTTGTGGGAAGGCTACTGTAGTGAGTCAGCAGGGCCTTCCTTTGCGCTTTTGAATTATATTAACCGGGAATCGGTCAGAGAATCTCCATGAATCGAATCAAGATGGATGAAGATCAGCAAAGGTGAAAAACGATCAAACGATCCATCTTTCAAAATCCATTTGACTTCACGAAGAACTGCTCGGTCATATGCTATTTCTTGAGAGATAATTCTATAGTTCGTTCTGTCGGAATTAGTTGAATTAAAGTCTGCTTTTTTTGCAGTCAATACTTTCTAAACAATTCACGGGAACCCGGAAAGGGAATTTTTGGATAAACGATAGAGGACGTTGATTTTCCAGTGAGAGCAGGTTCTACTAGAACCTTAGAAGCGTTTGTGAGAAGCATAGATCTTAGAATACCGTCAAAATTTGAAGAAGACAATCCAAATAGTCGACTGTCTTTCTATTTGTATATTGTGGAAGTGGCCGGTGCTATACTCGTTCGGACGACTTCTAAAGGGGGTGAAAGTATGTTCAGAAAGGCGCTAATAGCGATTGTTCTCGTAGCCTCAGTATTTGCCTTTTCAACACAATTCAAGCGAACAATCGAAGATAAAATCGTTGTTCAGCAAGACGGATCGGCGATCATCACCCGTACTGAATATGTTCCAGCGTCCGACCTTTCTAAGATATACATCCAACACAGGGATGCCCTCAGAGAAAGAGAGACGGCCAATGAAGCCTTCGCCAACTTCTATGACGAGATTAGCAAGGGATATTTCTTTCTCTACAGATCGGTACCCGGCTTCGGAGACGGGGATCTTAGGTTCAAGATTGAAGGAAATGGAGACTTCACAAGTACAGTTTCGATGAAGGTCACGGGCCTGATTTCGGAATCGAAAGATCATCCAGGAAGCTACCAGTTCTCTAGCAAGAATTTCTCAGAAGAGAAGATCATGCTCAAATACCTGGAGGATCTCATCGATGGCAAGGCCTTCGAGACGGCCTTTCTGGGATCGTCGAAAAACTCGCTTCTTACGACAAAGACGACGACTATCGTCTTACCCGAAGGGTCAGAGATCATCGATCTTCTCTCTCCGCATGGTGAAAAGCCTTCCAAAGATTGGTCGATCGATCTTGGCGGGGGGACTAAGTTCAAAGCGAGCTTAGACCTTGAAAAGAATACTATCACTCTGAAGGAAGAGATAATTACCGGGGGTGGCGCTCCAAAAAACCTCATGAATGAAGACAATGAGGAACTCATGGCGAAGCTCAGAGACTATGCCGCATATATAGCGGTCTTCAATAACGAAAAGACCGGCGGTAAACTGTCGCAGCCGGAGCCGTATTTCTTCAAGGAAGACTATTCAGGTTCCTGGAACTTTGGTATTTCACATAACTTCTCGACACAGTTCGCGTATCAGACTTTAAGCGTTGAACCGGGGCTTAACGTGAGCTTCACATTTGGCACTTCTCTGCTCTGGGAGCACCAGTGGAAGAAGGTAAGCTGGTGGAAATACAAATACGTTCTGAAGAAGTTCCAGACGACCGTGAGCCTCAGCCCTTCTCTGACGCCTTATATCGAAGTGAGTTCCGGCGCAGCGCTGAGCAAGACATGGGAAAAGAACATCACAACGAAGACGAAATGGATTACGTTCTGGGTTTCATGCGTGCCGGTTACCCTCGTTATGGAGGTCAAATTCGATGCGAAAGCCGAGGCAGGAATTTCCGGTGTTATAGGTTTCACGGCTTCTACGACGCTTTCTGCAAACACGACGCTAACTGTCAAATATGAAAATGGATGGAGTAAAAATGTAAACTACTCGGCAAATTACTCCGGTCTGCAATTTGATGCAGATGCAAAGGTCAATGCCTGGGCAAAGGGATCTCTTCCTCTTACCCTTTCGGCATACGTTTACTATGTTGCGGGCCCATTCGTGCAGTTCGTCCCATGGCTGAAGGGCGAGACTAACGCCTCTGCCGGTAGCTCTACCCAGGTTGGATACAAAGTAACGGCCGGCTTCGACGTCAATGGCGGAGTACACATGGCGGGCTGGCTCAAGGACCTTTGTGACGGTGTCCCGAGTGTAAGCTACACTTTCTGGAACAAGAGCTGGACAATCGCTAACTCGACACTCACTTTCTAGAGCAATATGACCGTCAAATATTAACAGGGCTCTTTGTCAAGATTGGGATTTCTTATGAATCGCCTGCTGTAGAGATACTGTAAGAATTGACCGATTCCCAGAGATATTGTTTAACGTTGTGCTTCAAGCTCCTTAGATCCAAGAAGCACAAATTGCAATGCTATTTGCTGGATGCAGAACTCGCAAAGTAGATGATTTTGACTTTTCAGCGAAAGATATCCGTATTGCACAGGAGCAGATCTAGTCTTGCTTAAGGTGACTTGTCCGTAGATGGATGGCAACGTGCGATGCTGTCGAAGTCATAGGGAATTCGTTGAAAAAGAGTATTCTAGCTGATGTAATCAGTATCTAATTTTTTGTTAGGCAGTTATCGAGAGGGTCCGTTCTGAGAAGACAATTACTAAGGGATGTAAGGAGGAAGGAATACCAGATCATCGTCGATTGCAGTATTGAAGCAGGAAGAGCAACCAGCGCTGTTTATACGAGCCTGGACGAATGTTCAGGATCTTCCCACTATAATAGGAAGGTACTACGGAGAGATAGCGGCCTATTCTGGGTAAAACGAAGGGATTTCCGGCAGGGATTCCTCCTGTAGCTTATCACAACATGGATATGGAGAACCTTGAAGTGGAGATTGGATTTCCCATCTCCGCTGATCTTCCGGGAAGAGGAGATACCATTAGGGGATCGATTCCGGGAGGTCTATACGTTTGCTCAGCTTACACGGGACCTTGCAAATGCAGGGTAAATACGGTGAAATGGCCGAGTGGATAGGCACGAACGGATTTGCACCAACAGGTAGTGTCTATGAGAATTATTACAACGGGCCCGAGTTCCCGGAGAGTAAGTATTGACGAAGATTTCGATGCATGTAAGAAGACCTGAGTGAGCATTGGTCTTAGAAGGCTTCCTGGATGAGAATGAAGCAGACCGAGATTTAGTATTGTTCTGCGGATTGCCTATGGGAATATTTAAGTGAGAATCGGATAGTCAGTGAATGGAGGTCTATTCTAGGGCCTCTGTTCTTGTTTCGTCAACTGATTTTGCTCCAGTAGAAGCTCAACCTACTGCTGGTTGAGGATTGCCTTTTTCGAGAATTGGTTACACAAATTTCGGCTTGAAGATCTATGAGGAGGATTATAGAGAGTTAATGTTGTCTGAATCTTTCTACTTATAGAATTCTTACGCAAGAGAGCAAGAGAAACTGGCTAATGACTTTGCATGAGATTATTCTTTAGTTTGAGATATACAGTATGGGATGAATTAGCTAGATACGTGCCAATCCGTAGGCCTAGAAATAGCGGAATCGTAGGGCTTCTTAGGGGTTCGACTCGATAACGTTTGACTCGTCGAGATATTCTCTGAAAGCTTTTGAAGAGGTGTTTGCGTCAGTAAGGTTGATCAGGGCGATTACCATTGTCATCACCGCTATCGCCAAACCAATCGTAAAGGCTACCAAGACTGTTTTATAAAACCTGTCCCGTCTCATCTTACGCATCTCGCTCCTTCGAACATTAGTATACCATGCTTTATTGAGAGATATATCTGTAATTAACTATCAGTTAGTGTGTAAATCTATTCCTGAAAGGAAGTTTAGTGTTGCATTACTAAGTGAACTTAAATAATAGATATACAAAGGAATTATATGAAATCGAACCGTTTTTTGGAAAGTCTTGGGAAGAAGAATGTTGCGAATGCTCCTCGCAGTGATATGGAGAACATAGTTGCCGGTACATTGGAGCAAATCGAAAGGTGATACTCTTGATTATTCTTTGTCAGCCAACTTGCCCAGATTCTCATCGAAACTGTAGAAGCTTTCATCCCAGAAATCTATCGGACAGATCTCATCTTCGGACTCAAATCTGTTTCCTGAACCGACAACGGTCCCGTTGAATTCATCGCCGCCGCATTCACACTCCGTGCATTGATTCAGATAGAGGTCGAGACCATGCCAAATATTCCCGAAGAAGATGTTGTTCTCCAACCTGGTTTCGGAAGATGAGTTGATCAAGATACCGTTTTCGATGTTCTCCGTGACTACGTTTTCAGATAGAGATCCCGTAGCATTACCACCAAGTGAAACCCCTACTGTATTTCTCTTGAATGTGCATCCTGTGATGTTGTACTTCAGATCGTTTGTCAGGCTTATTCCAACTCCGTTCCTTTCGAAGACGCAGTTTTTGGCAATCAGGGTGGCGTTACCGTACGCGTAGATTCCGGCCAGCCTGGCTTCGATATACTCCTTGTTATCCAAGCCTTCATAGCAGGTGATATAGGAATCGACAACCCGAAGAGTCATTCCTGTGCCGCTGAAAGAGATTCCAAAGCGGCCGCCCGCTATGAGGACGTCTATGATCTGGCCGGAGGACCTGGATACGTTTATGGCTGCGCCGCTGGCGATGACAGTCACGCTTCTTATCGAGAAGTTCTTGGCACCTCTTACGAAGATCCCGAGATCCTTTCCTTCTTCGGGCATTATTGTTACTTCGTCTCTTGAGGAGCCTTCTAACGTTATCTGTTTACTGACTGAAAGGCTCTCCTTGTATGTTCCCGGAAGTATTCTTATTGTGTCGCCGGGATTCGCTGCATCAATGGCTGCCTGAATGTTTTTATACTGGCCGTCTGGGTCCCCGACAATTAGAACCTTGGCGCTGTCTCGTGCCGGGACTGTCGACACAAACACAAGTAGAGATAAAAGCATAACGAAAAACATCTTCATAGACGCACCCCCATTCCTTTACTACCATTAGTTTATCTTAATTTGGTTCAAGTATTCGATGGTTTTAACTATCAAGGTATTACAGATAACCATATAGCCGAGGTTTTGCCAATGATTTGACTCGCTTTCTTAAATTGTCTAGTTTACATTTCGTGACTATTCTATTTGGAATGGTGCTAAAATCACTTGTTGTAAGGAAAATTCGTGGTCCGTTGTGGTTTTTCATGATTTCTCAGAGGCCAAAGTGAAAACTGGAGGCGAGAAAATGAAGCGGATCATACTGATTACGTCCTTTATGGCGATTCTACTGATGCTTCTTTCGGGATGTTTCTTCATTGATCCTATGGTAAAAGTTACAAAGCTTGTTAGCGATTTCGAGGAGTATTGGGAATATGAAAATGCAGTCGGTCTTGCAGGATTGTATACAGATCCTGCGCTAATAAACACGGCAATGAAATCTTATTCACAGATCAAAGACGCTTATTCAAGCAGATTCGAAGGAAGAGATGTAGACTCCTTCAATAAAGGAAATGTCGACGTGCATTTCAATGTCGGAGCAACGGAAGCGACAGTAGAATTCAGCGCCGTAATAAGCTGGGCATCTGGTCCCGATGTCATTCTACGTATGAATGGACGGTGAAAAAATTATCCGGCAACTGGTTCATCTCGAGATCCAATGAATATTAGTCGATTTCTCTTTAGTGTGAAACCCAAAACAGAAGGATTGACCCTGTATTGATTTTTGTCGCTAGTTAGCGCTGTGAAGAAGCGCACTTAGATGAGATCATTATTCCTTCTGATTCTACGAGTCCAGGTTCTTCTTCGTAAAGGATTCCGTCCAAGAGCAGAAGTGATGCTGCCTACAGCAGGAAGTGAGGTTCGCTGGCGCGAGGAGGAATAGAATATTGACGCAAGGCTGCCTCTGGCAGGAGGCCATATCGAAGCCAGTCTGCTGGCACAGGCCAGTCAAAAGGCGAGAATCATCGCCGCCAGTGAAGGCTTCGCCTTCGCCAGTACCACTTCGTGGTGCCAGTCTCAGCTTCAAGCTGAGGCCAGTCACTGCAAGCAGTGGCAAGAACAACCAAAAAACACAAGTGATGCAGAACATCAGGGCCATTGCACTTCGTGCGGCCAGTTCCAATTCGTGGGCAGAAAAGCCGCTGCACGCTTAAAAGCGGAGAACCCGCTAAGCGCTGGAAAAACCGTCCTTAGTAAGTACCGCTGTACGCTTAAGAGCAAAAACCCGCTGAGTGCTGCAAAGAGCCGTCCTTGGTCCTTCGTCAAAAACCGTGAACCCGTCCTTCGAAAGAGCATGAAGAACAGATCCTCTCTCTGGAACGAACAACTTCTCCTCGACGAACGGTGACCACTCTCTTGCTCTTCCAACCTCTGACCACTGACCTCTAACCTCTACGAAGCCCAGATCCCGAAACAAGTTCGGGATGACATTCTTTGCGTTATTCTGACATGATTCTGCCCAGAATTCGGATCGTTAAACTATTGAAGAGGACGATCTCATCCTTGGGAAGACTGATCATTGTTGACAGCGGGCGTGCAGCCGCACGCCCCTACATCCGTTTGGATCGAATCTATTCTCACATGCAACTCACAACTTGCAACTGTTCTTTTCGGCGAACGGTTAACCGTCCAACGGAGAACCGGTTTCACTTCGTTCTTTCCGACCCCTAACCTCCTATCCCTAACCACGGTTTCTGAAAAAACCCAGATCCTTAACAGGAGCACTTCAGGATGACGAAATAAGTTGGTTCTGATCAGATGGCTTTGAATTGCTTCTTGAGGACTGGGTCAATCTCTTTTTTGCTCCTGACCAACCCCCAACCTGCTACCTCCGACCACTTACGGATCCTGAACAGGAGTGCTTCAGGATGACGAAATGAGTTGGTTCTTATCAGATGGCCTTTATTAGCCTTCTTCACGCCATAGATGGAGATGCTTGCCAGAATCAAGCTAGTTAATCAAAGCAACAAAGGACTGTCATTCCGTGATGGGCTTCCCATTACAGTCTTTTTTTCAGAAAAGTTTCGAAACCGTATTGTTCTCGAATGATTATTGTTGGATAATTCGATCATTACTCCAATTTCCATCTGGAAGATTGAGGTTGTGTAATGAAGAAAAGTGAAGATGGAATGGCGATCTTAGCATATGTTCTCGTCAGTTTCTTTTGGGGATCGACTTATCTGGCCATAAAGATCGGTGTTGAGGGAATGCCGCCGATGTTTTTTGCTGGCGTAAGATTCCTCATAGCTGGTTTGATCATGATCGTCTTCTCGGCTATCAGGGGCTACGCCTTCCCGGCAAGTATGAGAGAGTTTTCGAGGTTGTCGCTCATCGGTCTTTTCATGCTACTCGGTGGAAACGGACTCGTAGTCTTCGCGGAACAGTGGGTAGATTCGGGTGTTGCCTCTCTAATGATGGCTACTATCCCTATCTTTGCAGGCGTGCTGGAGCATTTTTTCATAAGAACGACGCGCCTGACATTGAAGGCTCTTTTGGGACTTCTTCTGGGGTTCTTCGGTGTCTACTTTCTTCTAATTCCGGCCGAACACGGAATCTCTATCGACATCCCAGGAATACTAATACTTCTCTCTGCAAGCTTCCTCTGGTCTACGGGAACTGTACTCTCAAAAACGTTCAAGGGTAAAAGCTCTATTGTCTCGAACATCGGGATACAGATGTTTGCAGGGGGAGTCGGGCTGATGTTCGTTTCAGCAATAACCGGTGAATTCTCCAGAGTGAGTTTCTCTATGAACTCTGTTTTGGCAATAGCTTATCTCATTGTCTTCGGGTCCTTAGTTGCCTACAGCAGCTACATTTATCTTCTTCAGAAGTGGCCTGCAACAAAAGCGGGTACTTATGCCTATATCAATCCCCTTGTCGCCGTCTCGCTCGGAGCAATTTTTCTAGGCGAGAAGATCAATTTTCTCATGATCCTCTCTATGGCGGCGATTCTTCTCGGAGTTCTTATAGTCCAGAAATCAAAGATCGGAGTTCTTATAGTCCAGAAATCAAAGATCAAAGTATCAGAATAGTTGGTATCAAAAAAGGCATGCCGCCAGGGACATGCCTCACAGTATTCTTAACAACTCAGAGAGGATAATGGCATCTTACGAAATGACCGGGTTTTATCTCCCTCAACTCTGGTTCTTCCCTCGCACATCTCTCATCTGCGAACGGGCACCTGTTATGGAATCTGCATCCAGAAGGGGGATTTATCGAACTGGGTATCTCACCCTTCAGCAGCCGCTTTTCCCTTACGAACTTTGGATCGGGGATTGGATTGGAAGCCATAAGCAGGTCAGTATAGGGATGTGCAGGGTGATTGAAGATCGTGGCCTTGTCTCCCATTTCGACTACTTCCCCCACGTACATGACGGCGACCTTATCGGCTATGTAGTCCACGAGAGAAAGGTTGTGAGTTATGAACATATAGGTAAGGTTTTCCTGGACCTTTATCTCCTTCAGCATCTTGAGAACCATGGCCTGGACCGACACGTCCAGCGCCGAAGTAGGTTCATCCAGGACAATAAACTTCGGCTTGAGAACGATCGCTCTGGCGAAGGCTATTCTCTGCCTCTGCCCGCCGGAAAACTCGTGCGCGTATCTGTACATATGATCGTCAATCAGCCCGACTTCCTTCAAGACAGAAGCTATTCTGTCTCTTATTTCAATTTCCGAGATCTTGAAATGGATCTTCATTCCCTCGCCGATAATGTTCTTTATCAGCTTCCTCGGGTGGAGAGAATTGTAGGGGTCCTGGAAAACGATCTGCATATTCCTTCGAACTTCCAACAGATCTTTGCCCTTGAGTCCCAGGATATTCTTTCCATCGAACTCTATCTCTCCTGAAGTTGGTTCTATAAGCCTAAGAACGGTTCTCGCAAGAGTTGTCTTACCCGAACCAGATTCTCCTACAACGGCGAACGTAGAGCCTTTCGGGACGTCCATATTCACGTTGTCGACAGCTCTGACAAATAACTTCTTCGAGAAGATGGACTTCTTCACTGGAAAGTAGGTCTTAAGATCTCTTATTTTGATCAAGGTCTCAGCCATCTTCTCTCACCTCGTCCTTGCCCTTAAATAAATAGCAGGCAACATAATGATCGGGTTCTATTTCTACGAATGGTGGTCTCTCCACCTTGCAAATGTCCATTGCATAAGGACACCTTGGATGGAAACGACAGCCGGATGGGGGGTTTACGAGATCGGGAACCGTGCCCTTTATGGCCTTCAGTTCGTCAGTTCTACCTACCCTAGGCACCGCCTGAAGAAGTCCCCCCGTGTATGGATGGAGTGGCTTTTCGAACAGCCTTACCGTCGAAGCGTACTCTACAGAGTTCCCGGCATACATGACAAGGACTTTGTCGCAAAACTCTGCCACAACGCCCATGTCATGGGTGATCAACATCACGGCGTTTCCCATCTTCCTTGCGAGTTCGTCCAGCAATTCAAGGATCTGAGCCTGGATGGTAACGTCGAGAGCCGATGTGGGTTCGTCTGCAATAAGCAGCTTTGGATGGGTTGCCAGTGCCATCCCTATCATGACTCGCTGAGACATTCCGCCGCTTAGCTCGTGGGGATAGCTGTTCATGACTCTTTCCGCGTCAAGACCCACAAGGCGAAGCATTTCCTTAACCTCCGGGTAGGTATTCTTGATCCTGATCTTCTTTGACTTGGCGATTGCCTCCCCTATCTGGTAACCTACTTTCATTACGGGATTTAGGGAGGATCTTGGTTCCTGGAAGATCATCGACATTTCTACGCCTCGTATGTTGTTCATTTTCTCTTCAGACAACTCTACAAGGTTCCTACCGTTGAAGATTATCTTCCCCTCTTGGATCTCTCCGGGTTGTTCTATCAAGCGCATTACCGCCAACGAAGTGACCGACTTTCCACAGCCCGTCTCCCCAACGACCCCAAGTCTTTCGCCGGAGTCCATCCAGAGCTCGACACCGTTGAGCGCTTTTACTACTCCCCTGTATGTATAGAAAGATACTTTGAGGTTAGATACATCTAATAGTTTTCCTCTAAGCTCCATATAATTACCTCCTCAACCTTGGATCAAGCATGTCTCTTATTCCGTCACCGAGGAGGTTGAATCCAAGAACGACAAAGGCAATGAATATCCCCGGAAAGGTAGATATCCACCACTGGTCGATCAGGTAATTTCTGCCGTCGGAAACCATGGCTCCCCATTCGGGCGTGGGAGGCTGGACACCTAACCCGAGGAAGCCAAGACTTGCTGCGGTGAGGATTATCGTGCCCATTCTGAGGGTCAACTGAACAAGAACGGGAGAAATACACATCGGCAAAACGTGAAGGAACATTATTCTAAGATTGCCACCGCCGGCCGCACGTATAGCTTCAATATATGGCTGCGATTTTACTTTTATTGCCTCGGCTCGGGAGAGCCTGGCGTAGGTTGTCCACGTGACAATGGATATGGCAATAATCGTGTTTGTCAGATTCGGACCCAGCATTGCAGCAAAGGCCATTGCTAGGACCAGACTGGGAAAGGCCAGAAACATATCCGTTATCCTCATGAGCACTTCGTCGACAATGCCACCGAAATAACCTGCCGTAACACCAACAATAATTCCTATGGACCCGCTGATGACCGATACCAGGAAGATTATCCAGAGCGCGATCCTGGATCCCATGATAACCCTGCTGAATATGTCCCTCCCGAACTGGTCCGTTCCGAAGAGATGCTGCCAGCTCGGAGCCTGCAATTTTATCTGGAGATCCTGATGAACCGGGTCGTAAGGAGCTATAAGTGGCGCAAAGGCTGCCATAAGAAGGAAAACAAGGATTATAGCCGAACCGATCATCGTGAGGCGGCTCTTTCTCCAGAGAAAGGCTGTATGCTTCAAATCATCCATGAATGGCTTAGATACTTTTACGGTTTTTTCCATCTAGATCACATCCTCATCCTTGGATCGAGAAGAGCGTAAAGAATGTCCACGATAAGATTCGCAATTGAATATATCAAGGCTATATACAATGTACCGCCCATTACCGCCGGATAATCGAGGAAGAGCATTCCGGTGGTTATATATCTACCCAGACCCGGCCAGGAGAAGACCGTTTCCGTAAGAACGGCTCCTTCCAGCAGACTTCCAAATACGAGTCCGATTATCGTAACGGTCGGTATCAAAGAATTACGCAGTGCATGTCGGTAAATAACTACGTTTTTTCTCAAGCCCTTTGATTTTGCCGTTCTTATAAAATCCTGCCTCAACACGTCGAGCATACTGGCTCTGGTAATTCTAGCTATGGAGGCCGTCGCATTGTAACCGAGGACGAACGCTGGAAGAAGAATATGCATAAGGGCTTCTTTGAATGTGTCCCACTGTCCTGCAATGATTGAGTCTATAAGATACATGCCCGTCACTCTTGGAGGCGGATAGGTGAAGAAGCCAAGTCTTCCGCTCCCGGGGAGCCATCCCAGCTTGAAATAAAACACAAGCAACAGAAGAAGCCCAATCCAGAAGACCGGCATCGAGACCCCTAGTATAGAGAAGATTCTAGAAAACTGGTCTATGGCTTTGTTACGGTGAACGGCCGACAAGATCCCCAGAGTTATCCCCAGTATGATCGAGATCGTTATTGCGACAAGAGCCAGTTCCATCGTAGCAGGGAAATAGTTCCTGATATCTTCCATAACCGGATTGGACGTCTTCAAAGAAATGCCGAAATCTCCTCTGACTGCTCCGGTGATAAAATTGCCGAACCTTATTATTAGAGGCTGATCGTAGCCCAGTTTTGCCTTCAATCTATCAACCGCTTCCGGTGGAGCATTTCCTCCAAGAATGGCGCCGACCGGATCGGCAGGAATGACATTTGCTATGAAGAAGACAATACAGGCGACTCCAAAGAGAACTATGATCATTAAGAATAGTCTTCTGAGTAAGAATTGTCCGAAGTTCATAGAATTACCCCCGCATCAATATCTGATTTTTTTGGGAAAGAATACGCCCCGCTCAAGAGAACGGGGCGGGGGATACTTTACTTAGATACCTTGGTGAAGTCGAACAGCATTCCGTAACCGAAAGCTGCTTCTTCAAAGTTCTTGACTTCTTTGCGAATTCCCCAGAACTCTACAGTCTGGTAAAGCATTGCAAAGGGTCCATTGTGGAACCAGTATTCAGTCAGATCCTTGTAAATCTGTTCACGCTTGTCAGGATTGGGCTCGACCTGACCCCATTCACAAAGCGTCGCCGCGTAATCGTCGAACCACGCATTTCTCCATGCGAGCTGGTTTGCCCTGTAGCTTGCGTGAGCCATCGCAAGGTTGTCCGGGTCTGGGTAGTCGTTACCCCAGCCGGCAATTATCATCTGATGACCCTGTGCCCTGTACTTTGCATACATCTGGGAAGACTGCATTATCACGATATTTGCCTTTATACCTGCAAGAGCCAGGTCGGCCTGGATCTTTTCGGCTTCGGCCTTTCTTGTATCCGTGTTGCTGGTCAACAGTTCAACTTCGAATCCGTCAGGATAACCGGCCTCTGCTAGGAGAGCCTTGGCCTTCTCTATATCCTGATAGAATGGATTCTCTTCAACATATCCGAAGTAGCCCTTGTTTATGAAACCCTGCACGAGGAGAGCGTTGTTTAGCATAATGTCTTCAACTATCTCTTCGTAATTGATTGAGAACCTTACGGCTTCTCTTACCTTTGGATTGGCAAGGGGTCCCCAAGAAGCGTTCATCGCGAGATACTCGTTAGAGTGTCCAGGAACTTTCACTTCAACGATGTCTGGATTTCTCTTGGCCTCTTCTAGTAGCTGAGGTGTGAGATCCCAGGCAACGTCTATGTCTCCTCTTTCGAGTAGAAGCCTCTGGTTCGATGCCTCAGGAATGTCTCTTACCATGATTCTCTTCAGAGGGGGCTGATTGCCGTAGTAATTCGGATTTGCTTCGAGAAGAATGACGTTGTTTCTTTCCCACTGAACGAGAACGTATGGACCGGCGCCGGCAGAGTGGTCTGTAAGCCATGCCCCACCAAGGTCTCCATCGACTTCGTGTTCGAGCACTACGTCTTTGTTGACGATACCTGTGAACATGTTGGAAAGAATACCAAGAGTGATGTTTTCTGCATAAGGAGCGTTAAGCGTTATCGAGACGGTGTAATCGTCGATCATCTTAATCTTCTCATCTACATTGTCCTTGTTTATGCCGAAAATATCGACCAGGAACCATGCAGAAACCGACTCGAGAACTATGGGCCTCTTCAGAGAGAAGAGAACATCCTCAGCTGTCAAAGGATCACCGTTGGAGAACTTGACTCCCTTCCTGATATTGAAGGTGTAGGTGAGCCCGTCCTCAGAGATTTCCCAGCTCTCAGCAATGTCGGGTACTGGAACGATAACGCCTTCGATTGCCTCCAGCTTGACCAACTGTGCATATAGGGCTGCTACGATCTTGTTCGGGAAGACCTCATAGGCAACGGCCGGATCCATTGTTATGAAGATTCCCGTGTTCGCACCTATAACAAGAGTGTCTTTCGGGGTTGCAGCAAATCCGGTTGCCGCAACGATAAGTACCATTAAGAAAACTAGCATGAAGCTTCGCTTCATTCTTGCACCTCCTTTTCCACTAAAGGTTGATGACAAAATTAGAACAGAATAGGATACTGTCTATCTTTCTCCTGACTGAACCCGACAGGATCGACATCCTTGAGCAATAAATGAGAATCTAGATCGTGATAAGTAAAAGCGCCAGTCCCCGCAGCAAAATGCACGCTCTGTGAGACTCCGATTCCAGACTCGCTCATGCAGCCTATCATAAGACCAATGCCCGCGCTGTTGCACATCTCCACTATCGCAAGAGCGTCAGAGAGACCCGACTTCATGAGTTTGATATTGACGTAGTCGACGGCGCCTTCCTTTATAAGCCTCATAACATCGTACTTCGTCTTCGCGCTTTCATCTGCGCCAACTGGATACATCGAGCCCTGCCTGATTATCTTCAATCCTTCGAAGTCTTCGGCAGGAACCGGTTGTTCAAATATCCCCACAGGCACATCGTTTCTGTACATTGCATCTATGAATCTCAATGCTTCTTTGGTCGTGTAACCGGTATTGGCATCAATGACATACCTGACTCCTTTGATTTCGTCATTGACTGCCAGCACCCTAGCCACGTCGCTCTTTACATCTTCGCCTACCTTCATCTTGATAACTTTGTGGCCGGCATCAAAGATCTCCTTTGCATCATGAACAGTCTCTTCCAGACTACCGATGCTAACGGTCTTGTCTGTTTCCACAAAGTCCTTCATCCCTCCAAGAATCTGATATACAGGGGTGGAGATCGATCTCGAGAAAGCATGTAGCGTCGCGAACTGAATGGCGGCCTTCAAACTGGGAGCTGTTCTGGAGTACGCATCCAGCTTTGCAAAGACCTTCCTGTAGTCACGGACGTCTAGGTCCTTGATCATCTCGAGGATCTCCTTCTGGAGCTGGAAAATTGCTGCTTCGCTCTCACCGTTGACCCTGAACGATGAAGAGGACTCGCCCAGACCGACTGTTCCGTCTGAAAGAACCAGTTCCACCTCGATATTTACTTTGGAAGTGGAAACATTGTTCGCAATGTGAAAAGGCTTTACGAAGTCCCATTTCTTTTCAGTGAAACGCAGATCCTTGATCTTCATCATTTCCTCCCCTTATAAGAAAGCATAACCCACTTTCAATAGTGAAAAAACATCTATACAATAATACCTTAAATGGGTATTCTCTCCAAAATAGAGTAACCTACTCGGTTTTGCGATACTTAGTTATAACATAAATTATGTAACACCTAAGCATCATCATATTAAAGCTGTTGCCATTCATTAGATTGAACTAGAGCTAATCTTTCCGTCGTAATCATTTTCTTTGACACACTGGCTGGTAAGATTAGTTCAGAAAGCAATAAGAAAGAGATTTCGAATTCTTCACTTCGATAATACGAGGCTAATGGTCGTTGCCCGTTGATGATCCACCTCCGAAAGAGAAGAGCATGCGCCGAAAAGCATCGGTGGATGCAATGCCGACTCCGTCGGTAAGTGATGCGCCAAAAAGCATCGGCGGAAGTGATGCTGCTGCGCAGGAAGTGATGCCCGGAGTATCATCCGGGGAAGTGAGGCCGCTTTCAGCGGGAAGCATTCAGGAGCCAGTCAAAAGGCGAGAATCATCGGCGCCAGTGAAGGCTTCGCCTTTGCCAGTACCACTTCGTGGTGCCAGTCTCAGCTTCAAGCTGAAACCAGTCACTGCAAGCAGTGGCAAGAACAACCGAAAAACACAACTGATGCAGAACATCAGGACCGTCGCACTTCGTGCCAGTTCCGGTTCGCGGGCCACAAGATCCGCTGAACGCTGCAAAGAGCCGTCCTTGGTCCTTCGTCCCAAACCATGAACCCGTCCTTCGGAAGAGCAGTTGCAAGTTGACTGTTCCAAGTTGCGAGCATAAGAACCGCTGTGCGCTTAAGAGCAAGAACCCGCTGGTCGCTGAGCGAAAGAATTCGTCATCTGAACTTGATTCAGAATCTCGATGATGTTCTCTTGTTGAATGTCAGTAACGAGCTTAGTTCATTGCCATTAGAACAGGTCTCCTTTCTTTTTCTTGCAACTTGCATCTAGGAACTCACAACCGTTCTTCTCGGAGAACGGAGAACCGTCCAACGGCGAACCGGTTTCACTTTGCTCTTTCCAACCCCCAACCGTTACCTGCAACCACGGCCCTTCACAAGAGCAGATCCCGAAACAAGTTCGGGATGACAGCAAATCGTTATTCCGAAAACCGCGTCGCGATAAGGATGCGAAAAGTCTACGAAAAGCCACCAGCGGGACGATAGTGAGGGGCTTCCACAAACCGCTGCGCGGACAACTTCCTCAGTTGCATTGAAACCCTGAATTGATTGCCGGTTCTCTTCACGAGACCCCATACCCTGTAATCGATACCCTGCCCTTCGCGTCATCTGAACTTGTTTCAGCATCTCTATCCTAAGAACCGCTGTACACTGATGAAAACCGCGTTGTCCGTCAACGGTCCACCGTTCTCAGAGAGGATCAAAACCAGGTCCCGGATCAAGTCCGGGATGACAACGTGAGAGACACGCGAGAAGGCGAGACTGGTATGACAGCCTTTGCTGATTCCGAAAGCGAAATAATTCGTCTGGACTTGTTTCAGCATCTCTATCCTAAGAACCGTTGTGCGCTTAAAAGCGGAGAACCCGCTGAGCGCTGAGCGAAAGAATCTGTCTGAACTTGATTCAGAATCTCGATGATGTTCTCTTGTTGAATGTCAGTAACGAGCTTACTTCATTGCCATTAGAACAGGTCTCCTTTCTTTTTCTTGCAACTTGCATCTAGGAACTCACAACCGTTCTTCTCGTAGAACGGAGAACCGTCCAACGGCGAACCGGTTTCACTTCGCTCTTTCCGACCCCTAACCTCCTACCCCCAACCACGGTTCATATTCTTCTGACAATCTTGAACTTGCTCTTGTCTGCCCTATATAGTGAAATTACGTACTCAATGCAGATATCGCTCTTTGTGTAGGTGAATCGCTTCCTCATTATTGCGCAATCGTCCTGCTCCTGTCTAAGAAAACGCGCCTCTTCCTTCTTGAGTCTGGTAAGCTCCATTTCTTCTTCGGCGTAGGAGATGTTGATTTCAAACTCCTTTCTCAGAATTCCATACAGTGATTCCCTTTCCATGTCTCTCTGGGTTATGTTTAGAAGCCTAATGTCAGCTCCCACGTTCAGATATGCCTCTTCAATTGCGTAGGGTTCGCCCTCTAGGATCCTTATTCTCTTCAAGAGCACAACCATTGCATCGGCAGGAATGTCGAAGAGCTCAACCGCATCGGCAGGAACCCTTACGAGTCTGTTTTCGAGAACCACGGAGCGAGTCTCAATGCCTCTCTTTCTTGCTTCGTCTGTAAACCCTGTAAGTATGGCCAGTTGTTCTTCTCTCTTGGAGCCCGTTACAAAGGTTCCCTTCCCCTTCAGCCTTTCAATGACCCCCTCTCTTCTGAGCTCATCCATCGCCCTTCTAACTGTAAGTCTGCTTATACTGTATTTTTGACAGAGGTCCTTCTCTGTTGGAAGCTTGTCCCCTTTCTGGTATTTTCCGGAATTCAGGGATTCCTTTAAGTCCATATATAGCTTGTAATATAGCGGAATCGGTGTTTCGGCCATGACGACCCCCTTCACTCTCTATACTTCAACTCACCGGGATAAAGAAGACAATCCTCTACAAAGTCTATGAACTCCATTCCGGATTCCTTCCACTCTCTGTAATCAAGGTTATGTGTTCTGATCTTCAGTGCGCTTTCTTTAATACCTATTAGATCGTCCGAACGATCCATGATATCAAATTGTTCATATTTTAGCAAATAATCCATCATCTTCAAAGTTATCACGAAATAGTTGTCTTCAATCCTGGGGAAGAATTCGACTCCACTGCAGTTGGCATTGGCATACTTTCTGTAAAAGGGCATATAATCACGGCTCCTAACTCTAAGACCAGGGAACTCCTCCCTGAGGTATTTGGTTAGGTCGGAGCCGTCTATCCACGGAGCGCCTATCACAAGGAAGGGTTTAAAAGTACCCCGGCCTTCAGATACGCTTGTACTTTCAAAGAAGCAGGTCCCTGCATAGCCGAGAAGGGACTCGAATGTTGGCACGTTTGGTGAAGGTACATTCCAGAGAAGGGATGTGTTGTCGTGCATCTCTCCTCGCCACCCTTCAAGCCTGGAAATTTTCAGATCAAGGTCGAGTCTCTTGAGTTTCTTGAAGTACTGAGCTAGTTCGCCAGTGGTTAGACCGTACTGTAAAGGAAGCTCGTAACCACCAACAAAGGTTTGGAGATCGTTTTCGATTCTACTTCCAAAGACTCCTCTGCCCAGAGGGTTTGGCCTGTCAAGGACCATGTATTGAAGACCGTACTCGGCGGCAGCTTCCATCGTATAGGCAAGAGTGTATATGTAGGTATAGAATCTCAATCCCACATCCTGTATGTCGTATACCAGCATGTCCAAGCCGTCAAGATCCTCCTTCACGGGTTTGCGTTTGTCTCCGTATAGACTGACGATGGGTACCCCGTACTTCGGGTGGAGGGTATCACTGACATGCGCTCCGTCTGCAACTCCTCCCAGGCCGTGTTCCGGTGTGAAGATCTTCTTTACATTCAGACCGTTTTCGAACAGTATGTCAATTCCCCATTTCAAGTCTGAGTCAACAAAAGAGAAGTTAGTTACCAGTCCTATAGCTTTCTTCTTCAACCCGCTGAGACCATTTTTCTGAAGCTGGTCTATCCCGAGTAGAATCATGAGCATCACCCCCTGCAAATATGTTTATTCTCAATGACAATCATGCCATATTGTCATATCATTTTCCGAGTCCTCACGGAAGTTTCGGTGAAGAGCTTTACGAGCCTAAAGGTTAGGAAAGAAAAAGAGCCGATTAATCGGCTCAGGATTCGAATTAATAATATATAGGAAAGAAATCCACTATTTCTGTCCGTAATGATTCTTCACAAAATCTTGCATCTTAAGACACTCGTCATGAGAGATAACTTTGGGAGTTCCTAAAATCGTAGCCATGATAATTGTCTTTGCAGATTTCTCAAGTACTTCTGCCACTTTGAAGGCGTCGCTCAAATCGCCTCCGACACAGACTGCTCCGTGATTGGCTAGTAAAGCGGCGTTGTTGTTTCCAAGTGCGGAAACTACGTTTGCCGCAAGTTCTTCTGTTCCGGGTAATGCGTACTCCGCGCATTTCACTCCCTCTCCAATTATCTGTATCAGTTCTTCGGAGACAGCAGGTATATCTTTCCTGGCTATCGCGAATGCCGTAGAGTATTGGGGATGGGTGTGGATAACCGCTCCAACATCCGGTCTGTGCCTGTAGATCGTCCTGTGCAGTGCATGTTCTATACTTGGCTTTCGTTTGCTGTCAATAGTATTGCCCTTCATGTCTGCCATCACAATATCATCGATCTTCAAACTCCCGTAGCTCATCCCGCTTGGGGTTATGAGGAAGGTTTCATCGTCGACTCTGACGCTTATGTTTCCCCATGTTCCCACCGTCATGCCCCTGTCTTCCATTCTCTTGCAGGCATCTAGCACCAGGCTTGCAAGTTCATCTCTATTCATGCGTATACGCCTCCAACTTCTCCATGATTGAACGTGTGCTGACATAGATCTCTTTATATATTCCAAATAGATTCTCATATTTCTTCGCCCTGATTGGGTCAGGAATCACAGTTTCAACATGTCTGATCAGCTTGGCAGCTTCCCCAGGATCGCCAATTTCATTTGTGGCAAGAAGGGCGAGTATCAAGTTGCCTATTGCACCGGTGTCCTGAGTCTCTAGGGTTCTCACTTTCTTTCCGTAGACATCTGATTGTATCTTCCGCCAAACCGGACTCTTACTGCCCCCTCCCATAACGTTCACACTGTCGAATTTGACTCCCAACTCTTCAACGACTTTCATACAGTCTTTTATGGAGAATGAAACCCCTTCCATAATTGCCCGGACCATGTGTGCCTTGGAGTGTTTCATGGTCAGTCCAAAAAAGACGCCCCTTGCCTTTGAATCCCACAATGGGGTTCTTTCACCCATGAGATAAGGAAGGAAAACTAGGCCTTCCGACCCGAGAGAAACCCCTTTCGCCAGGGAGGAGTACTCGTCAAACACTTCGTTATTTCTCTCTTTGTCGAAGACATTTCTAAACCAGGTTAAGCTAGAAGCGGCAGTCTGAGTAATCCCGAGAATATCCCAGTAACCCTCAAGTGGATAGCTCCAGCACATGACCCTCTTCTTTGGGTCTATTACCGGGCTGGATGTGCAGGCGGCAACAACACCGGCCGTGCCGACTATGCACGAAACCTCTCCTTCACCGAGAAGGCCCGAACCCATTTCAGCCACTGAGTGATCAGAACCTCCGTTGACTACCGGTGTCCCCTGAAT
The DNA here is from genome assembly GCF_002752615.1 of Mesotoga sp. H07.pep.5.3. Classification (NCBI taxonomy): domain Bacteria; kingdom Thermotogati; phylum Thermotogota; class Thermotogae; order Kosmotogales; family Kosmotogaceae; genus Mesotoga; species Mesotoga sp. H07.pep.5.3. Next base: position 7,699 of record NZ_AYTV01000007.1, on the reverse strand, counting down.
CAGGCCGGTCTCTCTTGCCGCTTTCTCGGTGACATGACCGATTATTCTCGCTGAAGGAATCACCTCCGGAAGAAGACCTCCATCCAGATCAATTAGTTCGAGAGCCTCCCTGCTCCATTGATTCGTTCTTATGTCGAAGACAGCCGTTCCCGAGGCGTCCGAAGGATCTGTAACCTTGTTCCCCGTGAGCAGAAATTTTATGTAATCCTTTGCAATCATTATCGACTTTGTACGGGAAAAAACATCTGGTCTATGCTTTTTCACCCAGCATATCTGTGGTGCGGCGTATGTTGTTGTAGGGAAGATCCAGGTCAGATCGAACAGCTTTGCGGCCCTACCGTCTCTTTGCCATTCTTCGATTATTTCGCTGCTTCTCTGGTCGAGCCAGGTGATTGAAGGGCCTAATGGGCTGTCTTTGGAGTCTAGATAGACATGGGTATGCATCTGGCCGCAAATAGAGATCGCTTTGATTAGATGAGGGAGATTGTTGTCGCTATCAGTCAAATTATTTAAACAATCTATGATCCCCTCCCACCAGAGCGCCGAATCTTGTTCTGCCTGTCCTGGACTTTCAGAGATAATGGGGTACTCAGTGTACGCCGACTTCTGAATCTCACCCTCTAGAGAAACCAATGAGATTTTTACTCCCATAGTTCCCAGATCAATCGAAAGAACCCCTTGCTTCATCCTTGCCTCCCCAAACTCATCTTCGAAACCGCTATTGAATAAAACGGATCATTAAAGTGATAACTTCATATCATACTCTATTACCTACAGCTTACCAGAAAATTTGTAAATGAAGAAATCCGATTAGGAACAAATATCTAGGAGTTCAAACGATTAGGAGTGATTTCCGACGAATAATAATGTGTAACGTCAGCCGTGACAGTGTCCATCAAAGACTGTTCTTAGGTTGGCAATAAAGCTACGGGAAGGGAATAAATCAAGTTGGTCATCCAAAGTTTTCCTGGAATAATGGATGAGATAGTCCGGAAATCGAGAGTATTTATCGCTACATGGTCTTCATCAGCCGTAAGTTCGAATAACCAGTGATCTTCGGATATGGATCTGTCAGAGTGAATCGATATAATTGCAATGTTGATCACAAGTAATCATATGAATTTTTGATGCTTTGTTTTATGATCTTTGGGCCGGCCTACCGGTCACATAGAAGGAGGGATGCGAATGAACAAGAAGTTTCTGATGCTCCTGTTCTGTGTCTTGTTTACAGTTGCCGTCTTAGCAGCGAACTATGAGATTGCCGTCGTTGTGAAGATCGGCGGAATCCCCTGGTTCAACAGAATGGAAGTCGGTGTAAAAGATGCAGCAGATGAACTCGGCGTGAATGCCTACCAGATAGGGCCTTCCGATGCAGACCCTGCTCAGCAGGTGAAGATTGTTGAAGACCTTATTGCCAAGGGTGTCGATGCCATCTGTGTAGTACCTAATGATGCGAAGGCTCTTGAGCCCGTATTCGAAAAGGCAAGAGCGAACGGTATCATCATCATCACACACGAGTCGCCAGAGCAGAAGGGCGGCGATTGGGATGTAGAAACGATAGACAACGTTAAGTTCGGAGAAGCAAACTTCGAGAAACTTGCTCAGCTTATGGGCGGGGAAGGCGAGTTTGCCGTTTTCGTCGGAGGGCTCACAGTTCCTCTTCACAACTTCTGGGCAGACGTTGGGCTTGCCTATGTTGCAGAAAAGTATCCAAATATGAAGCTAGTAACCGAGAGAATCCCATGTGGTGAAAGTGTTGAGCTTTCCTATCAAAAGACTCTCGAGCTTCTCAATGCATATCCTAATCTAAAAGGTATAGTCGGCTTTGGTTCACTGGGACCGATCGGAGCATCCCAGGCGCTCAACGCAAGAAACATGAAGGGAAAGGTAAAGATAGTCGGAACGGTTATTCCAAGCCACGCTGACCCGTATCTCAAGCAAGGATTGATGCAGTGGGGTTACCTGTGGGATCCAAGAGACGCTGGATTCGCGCAGGTCTATCTGGCAAAGACACTGCTCGATGCCAAGGCTGCTCTGGCTGAGGCTGGAATCCCCGAAGGCATAGTGCCAGCCGTTGTTGATGGATTCGAGATTCCCGGTCTTGGGAAGGCCATGCTGGAAGGAAACATTGTGAAATTCGACGCGCAAGTCGATATAACTGCTGAGAACGCCCTTTCTTACGGGTTCTGATTTCGAGAGGGGGTACGCCCCCTCTCTTTCTGGTGATCTGATTATGGCCGAGAAACTGTTGGAGATGAGAAATATTACGAAGAGGTTCGGGGGGGTATTGGCCCTCGATTCAGTCGATTTTGAAATAGAAAAGGGAGAAATCCACTGTCTAGTTGGCGAAAACGGGTCTGGAAAGAGTACCCTAATCAAGATAATCTCGGGTATTCACTCACCCGATCCCGGGGGCGAGATCTATGTCGACGGAAAAAGGATAAGCCACCAGAAGTCTTCTAACAGTGTGAGAGAGGGAATCCAGGTTATCTATCAGGATCTTTCGCTCTTTCCAAATCTGACCGTTGCAGAGAACATAGCTATTTCTTCGAGAGTGGAAACAGGAAGTCGCCTTATGAAATGGAAAGAGACGGAAGAAGAAGCAATGAAGACGATGGACAAAATTGGGGTTTCACTTGATCCCAGACGCGAAGTCAGCGAGCTATCTATAGCGGAAAGGCAAATTGTGGCGATATGCAGGGCTATAAATGCCAAGGCGAGGCTTGTAATAATGGACGAACCTACGGCTTCTCTCAGCAAGAAAGAGGTTCAGTCGCTAATTAGAGTTATAAATGAACTGCAGAACAGAGAAATCTCGACGATCTTCGTCAGCCATAAGCTCGATGAGATAATGGAGGTAGCCCAACGGGTAACCGTTCTTCGTGACGGGAAAAAAGTCGGTGCCTTCGATGCTTCCGAACTGACGAGACAGAGACTCTCATTTCTCATGACAGGCAAGGAGTTCGAGTACTCCAAATTGCCTCCGTATTCTGGCGACGAAGTTGTTCTAGAAGTCAGAAAGCTCTCAAGGAGAAATAATTACAAGGAAATTGATTTGAAGGTCCACAAGGGCGAAATAGTAAGTATCACAGGACTGATGGGTTCAGGCAGAACCGAGTTTGTCCTTTCACTCTTCGGAATGAATCCTCCCGACGAAGGAGAGATCTTCGTAGAAGGGAAGAGAGTTAGCCCTGGAAGCGCCGTGGACGCTATGAGAGCTGGAATTGCGTATGTGCCTGAGGATCGACTGCAACACGGACTCATTATGGAACAGCCTGTAAGCAAGAATATTGTGCTGACGGTTCTAAAGAGAATACTTTCGAGAATCAGGCTCTTGAGTAAAGTCAAAGAAAGAACTGAAGTGAGACGTTGGATCGACGAACTCTCAATCAAAATTCCCTCGATTGACTCTCCGGTTAACACGCTTTCCGGCGGCAATCAACAGAGGGTTGTAATTGCAAAGTGGTTGGCAATAAATCCAAAAGTATTGATTCTCGACTCCCCAACAGTGGGAATAGACGTTGCCGCAAAGGACAGTATATACAAGATAATCAGAGAGCTAGCCGCAGAAGGTATTTCGATAATCATGATCACGGATGAAGCCGAAGAAGCAATCTATCATTCAAACACGACTTATATTATGAGTGCGGGAAGAATAATTGGAAAGTACAACTCCATCGAGCTCACGGAGAAAGAGCTGTATGAGAAGATCAACGGACAGTAATTCGGGATTGAGAAAAGCATTCGGCAAGAGCGAGTTCTATCTCTTGCTTGTAATAATAGTCGTCTCACTCTTCTTCACCGTTATGAAGCCAAGTTTTCTTACTTTCACCAATCTCTACGGAATGGTTGAGAGCAACTCCTTTCTGGCGATAATGGTTGCAGGTGTGCTGGTTGTTTTGATTTCAGGAGGAATAGATATCTCATTTACGGCAATTGCTACCGTTGCTCAGTATATCATGGCTACTATCGTTATCAATTGGGGCGGGAATATGTTCCTTGCCTTTGCTATAGGAGGGGTTGTCGGAATTGCTCTGGGTTTGGTCAACGCTTTACTGATTTATTTCCTCAAAACTCCGCCAATAATCGTGACGATCGCAACCATGAACTTGTTCTATGGTCTTCTCATATTCATCAGTGGTGGTACATGGATTTACGGCTTTCCACTGTGGTTTATGGAGAGGAATCTCGTTAGATTTGGAGACAGCCCGGGAATTACTATACCGATTCTAGTTCTTGTTCTTTCCTTCATTCTTACTTGGCTGATACTAAAGTACACTGCTCTGGGCAGAAATATCTACGCAGTGGGCGGAAATCAGGAAGCCGCAAGACGTGTGGGAATAAGCGTTCTCAAGACGCAGCTATTCGTCTATTGCTACATGGGCTTTCTGGCAGGCATAGCCTCAACCGTTCAGGCGAACATGATGTTGACTGTCGCCCCCAATGCCTTGATGGGCAGGGAACTGGAAGTTCTGGCGGCTGTTGTTCTTGGAGGGGCCAGCCTTGCCGGAGGTACGGGCAGCATTCTAGGGACTGTTCTTGGCTTTGGTTTGATTGTCATCGTACAGAATGGCCTTACTTTGCTTGGGATTTCCTCTTACTGGCATAAGGTTTTTGTGGGAGCGATCATAGTCATCAGCGTGAGTATAACGGCCTATCAGAGAAAAGTCCGCGAGAGAAAAGGAGCGATAATCAATGTTGAAGACTGACACAGGCAGGGGAAGAGTATCAAAGCACTCCGAGATTCTCTCGCTTGGAGCGATCCTGGTCATCCTGGTACTATTGTTCTCGCTCGCTCTTCCTGGGAAATTTCTAAGGCCCAGCAATCTCCAATCGATGGCCTTCCAGCTTCCCGAGCTCGGAGTCCTTGCTTTCGCGATGATGATAACAATGCTTACGGGTGGGATTAACCTTTCAATAATAAGCTCGGCAAATCTCTCTGGGATAATCATGGCGATGATTTTGACCGGTGATTTAGCATCTGGTCCGGGAGGGGCCGGACTGGGCTGGACGATCTTTCTGGCCGTACTCGCGGGGTTGTCGATTTCACTCCTAGTGGGACTCGTAAATGGAATGATAATCGCATACATCGGCGTATCTCCGATACTCGCGACGCTCGGTACTATGACCTTTCTCGAAGGAATAAGCCTGGTTATAACCAGAGGGTATGTCATTTCAGGCCTACCGAGGGAATTACTTGTGATTGGCAATGGAACCTTCCTGGGAGTACCGGTACCGATGTTCATTCTAGTAGCCGTCGCGGTGGGTGTCGCGATAATTCTAAACAAGACGCGGTTGGGTTTGTCGACCTACATGATCGGATCCAACATCAAAGCTACCGGTTTCTCTGGAATAAATACCAACAAGGTAACCATTCTCGTTTATATGATTTCGGGCCTTCTGGCCGGTATAGCCTCTTTGATAATGATTGCGAGATTCAATTCCGCAAAGGCCGGTTATGGTTCTTCGTATCTTCTGGTTACCGTACTGGTTTCAGTTCTAGGTGGGATCAATCCAAATGGTGGCTTCGGGAAGGTGTCCGGTGTTTTCCTTGGGTTAATTTTGCTGCAGGTTATCTCAAGCGGTTTGAATCTTCTTGGGATAAGTCAGTTTCTCACACTTGCGCTTTGGGGTGCACTCCTCCTAGGTGTAGAAGCTCTAAGATTAACCAGGAGGAGAGTCAGATAAGACAGATATGCTGGAGTTGAGCACATGGCTTTGAAGAAGGAAGACAGAAGACAAAACATACTTAGCGTTCTTTCCGAGAGAGAATCGATCAATACTCAAGAACTTGCGTCTCTAATGGATGTATCTCTCGTCACACTGAGAAGAGACTTGAGAGATCTGCAGAAATCCGGCCTTGTTATCAACGGATACGGAGTCGTAAGAGCGGTGAATCAGGAAACAGATCCAAACAGCTTTTTCTTGAAAAGGCTGAGGTTAGCCAGAGAGGCAAAAGAGAGAATCGCTGAGAAGGCAATCGAGTTTGTAGAAGAGAACGATGTCCTTTTCATAGATGAAAGCACTACATGTTACGTTTTCGCTTTAAAACTCTCCAGGGTTTTCAAGAAGCTGCACATAATCACCAACGGAATCAACATACTGCTCGCGCTTTCAAAGGTTCAGGGGTTTTCTGTCGAATCTAGTGGCGGCAGTCTACAGTACGGATTTGATTCGCTCATCGGCCCCAGGGCGGAGAGTCTTGTCGGTTCAATCTATGCAAACAAGTTCTTCTTTTCATGCGCCTCGCTAAGAAAGAAAATAGGAACATTCGAGTTGAGCCCCTTTTCCGCCAGTATAAAGAGAAAAATGCTGCTCAATTCCAGCACAAAGATTCTTCTTGTTGACAACAGCAAATTCGACGTAATCGCTCCGTTCAAAATGGCCGAAATCGACGAAATAGACAGGGTCATCACTGAAGACAGAGACTTCCTGCCCTCTGAAGTTATATGAGAAGGCTGCTTCGCAGGAAGTGATGCTTTTTGATTGGACGCAAGGCGCCGAAAAGCATCGGTGGATGCAATGCCAACTCCGTCGGGAAGTGATGCGCCAAAAAGCATCAGCGGAAGTGATGCTGCTGCGCAGGAAGTGATGCCCGGAGTATCATCCGGGGAAGTGAGGCCGCTTTCAGCGGGAAGCATTCAGGAGCCAGTCAAAAGGCGAGAATCATCGCCGCCAGTGAAGGCTTCGCCTTTGCCAGTACCACTTCGTGGTGCCAGTCTCAGCTTCAAGCTGAAACCAGTCACTGCAAGCAGTGGCAAGAATAACTGAAAGACACAATTGATGAAGAACATCAGGACCGTCGCACTTCGTGCCAGTTCCGGTTCGCGGGCCACAAGATCCGCTGAACTCCTAAAGATCCGCTTTACGCTTAAGAGCGGAGAACCCGCTGAGCGCTGTAAAGAGCCGTCCTTGGTTCTTCAAGAAGAGGAGTTGCAAGTTGACTGTTCCAAGTTGCAAGCCCAAGAATAAAAAATCGTCAAAGAACGGTTCTTCGTTCCGACGCTCCGCGTCCAGGTTCTTGGTTCTTCGTCAGGGATTCCGTCATCTGAACTTGTTTCATCATCTCGGCCTTGAGAGGCGCTGGACGCTTGCTAAGAGACGCTGGATGATGCTGAAAAAAAGTCCTTGGCCCTTCATGAAGAGCAGTTGCAAGTTGACTGTTCCAAGTTGCAAGCCCAAGAATATAAAATCGTCAAAGAACGGTTCTTCGTTCCGACGCTACGCGTCCAGGTTCTTGGTTCTTCGTCAGGGATTCCGTCATCTGAACTTGTTTCATCATCTCGATCCTAAGATCCGCTGTGCGCTTAAGAGAAAGAAACCGCTAGTCGCTGTGAAGACAACGTTGTCCGTCAACGGTCCTCCGTCCCCCGTCGAGAGGATCAAAACCAGATCCCGAAACAAGTTCGGGATGACAGCGAATTGTTATTCCGAAAACCACGTCGCGATAAGGATGCGAAAAGTCTCCGAAAAGGCACCAGCGGGACGATAGTGAGGGGCTTCCGCAAGCCGATGTCGGGATAAATTCCTCAGTTGCAGTAAAACCTTGAATTTGTGAGCCTTTTATGTTTACGAGAACCCAGGCTCAAGACCAGAGACCCGCTAATAATTCCGTCATTCTGAACTTGATTCAGAATCTCTCGTTTTTTCACTTTGGCTTCTACTATGTCAACAGTTATAAAAAAGGCAGACTGAAAGG
>NZ_AYTV01000006.1:0-1610 GCF_002752615.1 Mesotoga sp. H07.pep.5.3 | reverse complement strand
CGATTCTCCTCACGTCTGTTGTAGATATATAAGCTATGACTTGAATTCTAAGGAATGATTTTTCTACAATGATGGTGGCAGTCAGGGAGAAGGTAGAGACTTCATGTCTATCAGCCTTCCTTATGAAGGAAGAGCTACGTGGGGACAGCACTTGCTTTCTTCCTGGGAGTACTTCAGGTTCAATGATAAGTTCATCCGGGGAAAGATCCTCAGGAACGCTACAACAGGGAAATCGGTACTCGTAGACTGCTAATCCATTTATTGCGAGGTGTTTGTGAGATGAAAGAGCAAAGCGGTATGATCGTAGGTATTGACTGGTCAGCTGACTCCCATACTTGCTATGACCTCAAGGCTGATAAGAGTTTCAAGATCCCAGACTCTGTTAAAGGTTATGAAAGACTGCTGAACGATTATCCAGAGGCAGTTTTCGTGATCGAAGAAGCAAACAACAGGATAGGAGACTACCTTCTCACTAACAAGAGAGAGGTGTATGTCTTACCTCCTTGTAGGTCCAAAGAAGCCAGGAAGTATCATTTTAGTTCCGGGGCAAAGAGCGATAGTCTAGATGCCAAGGCGATTGCTCTTACCTTCAAGGAACATCCCTCTTACTGTCTCAAGGCAAGATATTCAGGAGTCGGAGCGAAGATCACTAAACTGGTGACTATGTACAGCATTGTATCCAAAACACATAGTCAACAGTGCAACAGATTGTATTCAGTCCTACTGAGGTATTTCCCGGAATACTTGCACATTATGGATAAGCAGTACAGATCAAATACCTCCTTGAGGATTCTTAGCATCTGCCCTACGATAACTGAATTTAAGAAAGTTTCGAACGAAGAGCTTAGGAAGATACTGAACAAAGAGAACTACAGAATGACTAGTATCTTGAGAAAGAAGCTTGACAGGATAAGAAGCGAAGGGATCTCTTGGGGCGATACATCATGTGAGGGTAATCTCATAATGTTCCTGGCAAATCAAATTCTCACCTTGAGAGAGGAACAAGAAAGATTGAGGGAAGAGATGGGAGAGACCCTAGAGAATAGTCCATACAGGATCATTCTTTCTATTCCAGGTGTGAAGGCTGTAATAGGCTCATACATAGTAAAGGCCTATCTCACACATGATTTCAGAAGCTACCAGGAGATGCAGAAATACGCTGGAACTATTCCCTTCCTCTTTCAAAGTGGCAGAAAGTCAATAATGCTGATGAGAAAGAAATGCGACAAAGACCTAAGAAACATGATTCACATCGCAGCTTTCGCTTCTCTGAAGACTTGTGGATGGGCAAGAAACTACTACAAAAGAAAGAGAAAAGAGGGCAAGACTTACGGTCATGCCCTCAGAGCACTGGGGAACATCATCCTCAAAATCGCATTCTCCATGTTGTCAAAGATGAAAGAATACAATGAAACCTTGTTCCTCAATGCCAAAGGAATTAAAACCACTCAACAAAATAATACAATAATTCCTGAGGCTTTCACAAATCCTGAATACTCCCAGGATGCTCATCCATCCTTAGCTGCCACTAAGGATGTGGTCGAGAACTTGAATGTCACCTGAGTAGTAGTTTTTTCCTTATGAATATGATAAGGTCCCTTTTTCGCGAG
>NZ_AYTV01000005.1:0-22252 GCF_002752615.1 Mesotoga sp. H07.pep.5.3 | reverse complement strand
GTGTCGTGTTACCAGGGATGTCCCACGCAGAAGACATGAAATGTATTTCCTTAACAAGCGGTACTATTCCCGGATCCAACAATATCGCAGCCGCTATGTTTGTCATCGATCCGATCGCCACAATTATTACTTCATTGGGATTTTCTCTTATAGTCTCTATCATCCATGTCACGCCATGCTCTTCCTGAACTGGGGTTACAGGATTCCCGCAGCGAGGAACTCCTGGATCTGCGAGGTAAGCTTCATAAGATTCCGGATCGGGATTTGACTTGGTAGCGTTACGCCCAAGGAAAGTACTTTCCCATGCCGCGTAATCTTTATTAGTTACGCGATATGCATTTATCGGATAGGGGCAGCCCATGAAGACAGGAATTTCGTCCGCTTTACCTATAAGCTCAAGCTGTCTTATTCCCGCAGCAGCCTCTATCGCCACGTAGTTGTGAGCATAGTTGGTAACTACACCAAGCAAATCAATATTTGGAGCATTTGCCAGCATTACCATACAGATACCATCATCAAAACCAAAGACCATATCCGTATCTAGAATTACTTTCTGCTTTTCTGCACTAAACGCAAAAACAGCAAGAACCGCTAACAGAAGAACTACTAGTAACCCTTTTCTGATGCCCATACTTCTTTCCTCCTTGTTTAGAGTAGAAGTGTCATAAAGGCAATCTACCCCTTTCTAGAATTTTGTTAAAAAGAACTCACAAAATTCTCTGTTTCTCTTATCAATACTAAAACCCCACTATTTTGGAATAAAAAAAACAACTGGGGGGGACTGTCCCCCCCAGTAATAAACCAATCAATACTTATAGGAGCGCATTGCATCAATAAATACGTTCCAGAACAGATCTTCGTGGAGCTCGTACACAACCTCTATCAACTGAGAATTCGCAGGGAAGTTCTCTGGATTGTCAAAATCTCTGTTTCTAGATTCGTGGAAGCCGAGACTTCTGCCATAGTTCGGACCGTAGTAGTAATCGACGTAAACGTATCGCAATTCCTTGGTTTTTACTATGCTAGGATCAACAAAGTAAGCACCAACCATGACATCCCAAACGAAAGAAGTTCTGTTTGGGTCACTTTCGAATCTGCTTGTATGGCTCTGCTTGAACATATCAATTACTGGACCTTCTGCGCCGGGGGCTATAATTCTGTCAAATTCATTCTTGGTGTAGAAAGTAATTTCGCAAACGTCCAGTGGGAACATGACCTGTCTCTTCCATGGGGTGCTTATTGCTATATGGGCAGCTTCCGGGTCAAACCAGAAGTTAAATTCTGCTGCAGTGTTTGTGTTACCGCGGATGTCTATCGCTCCACCCATATAGAAGACCTGTTTTACTAGAGGGACTACGTCGGGATGTTCTCTGACAAGCAGCGCAAGATTTGTACAGGCCCCAAGCTCAATTATGGTGACTTCACCGGGGTACTTCCTGATCTGTTCTGCCATGAAGTCAACTGCAGTAATACCCTCGAGCGGTTTTGTGCTAGGAACTTTACCCCAAACCTCTAAATCTTCCCAACTTTCCGGTCTCTGTCTGGAATAGGCACCCATGTACTCCACATTACCCCAGATCTTCTGCTCTGCATCAAGCCAAGACTGTCTGCTTCCCATCAAAGGTTCAGCAGCACCTGGAATTACAGGAATATCGGTTCTGCCAATCAATTCAAGATCTCTTAAAGCATTGGCGATTCCATTCTCAAGCCACACATTTCCTGGGGCGATTGTAATGCCTAGTAGTTCGACCTCAGGATGTGCAAGAAGAATGAACAATGCTTGAGCGTCATCACCAAATGATCCAAAGTCAGTATCAAGGATGACCTTCTGTGTTCCTAAAGTGGCTACCGCACTCACTAAAAACACTACCAACAGGATTCCTGTTATAATTTTCCTATTCACTACTCACTACCTCCTTATTAAAAACATTGGGGTTCAGTACTTGTTTCAAAAGAACTGTGGTGTAATGAAACAACTTCGTTTTAGAACTGAGATTCCATATCGGGGGACTTCGCTACAAGTCCCCCCGTTTTTGCTAAAACACTTAAATCCCTAAAAGGGGATTACCACCTTTCACCGGTCAACAACGCTTTGTCAACACAAGAAAGCGGAACCATGAACTGATCAGGGAGTTCCTCTCCTGCTATTGCTTTAAGAGCATATTCAATACCGTAGTAACCCATCAGGTAAGGATTCTGCTCGACTGTTGCATGCATTGTACCTTCGAGAATAGCTGCCTGTGCGGCGTCGAGGTTATCATAAGAAGTAACGTAAATTTCTCCTGTTTTCCCAGCTGCTTCGATTGCCTGAATTGCACCGAGAGCCATCATATCGTTTGCACAGAACAGACCGTCTATATCTGGATGGGCCTGAAGAATGTTACTGAAAACGTTCAATGCCTGTTCAGTTTCCCAGTTTGCTGTTTGCATAGCAACTATTTCGAGACCGGGGAAGAGTTCTACAACGTTCAAGAAGCCTCTCTTTCTACCTTCAGCATTCTCAACACCCGGAATTCCTTCCAACATTGCAACCTTTCCGCTTCCACCAAGTAGAGCGGCAAGGTAAGCTGTTGCAAGCTGACCACCAATGGTGTTATCCGCACTGATGAAGATCTCGACATCAAGTCCACCAGCTTCTGCAGCGACTGGATCAATCGCGTTGTCAATGTTGATAATATGAATACCAGCCTTCTGAGCTTCTGCGAGTGCTGGAACAACCGCTTTGGAGTCGATTGGAGCAATTACGATTGCATCGACTTGCTGAGTTGTCATGTCCTGGATCAGTGAGATCTGCTGCATAATTGACGTTTCGAGTTCAGCAGAAACAACTGTCAGATCAACACCAAAATCCTTGGCAGCCTGAACTGCCCCATCCTTCATCGTAAGGAAGAATGGATTTGTTAGTGTTTTCATTATTAGGGCTATTCTTGGAGCTGCGACAGAGACTACGGAAAGCATCAAAATCAACAAAATAGCCACTAACACTTTGGTTCTTCTCATTGAAATACCTCCTTTTTTGTTCCTACTCAGCCTACAAAAACTGAGTTTGGGATTGGTCCTTTTCCTCTTGCTTGCTTACTTAAGAACATAGAGCCATTTATATCAATATCAATAGAACAAATGAATCCCTGAACGCAAACCCAAATCTACGCCTTATTCCGCATTCTATCAATGAGAACTGCCCCTACAATGACTGTTCCGATCAATACCTGTTGAATGTACGACGAAATATTAAGAAGATTTAGTCCGTTTCTCAAAACTCCCATTATAAGAGCGCCCAAAACTGTTCCCCATATCGTTCCAACTCCTCCAGAAAGGCTTGTTCCACCAATTACAGCCGCAGCAATCGCATCAAGTTCATATCCGACTCCCGCTATAGGCTGTGCCGAATTGAGTCTAGCGGTAAGGATAGTACCGCCAACTGCGTAAGTTATACCCGCAATCATGTAAGTTATTACAATCATAAGGGTAACTTTTACACCGGCAAGTCTAGCAGCTTCGGAATTTCCACCGATTGCATATACATATCTTCCAAAGCGGGTTTGACTTAGAGAATACTGCGCCACAATAACCACAACCGATGCAATAACAACGGGCATCGGTATGAACCAGAGATACCCTATCCCAAAGAAGTTAAGAAAACTCTTGGGAAAAACATAGATACTCTGCCCGCCTGTTATTATCAAAGACAAGCCTCTTGCTGCACTCATCATTCCAAGTGTCGCCACAAAGGCCGGCACCCTTCCTTTAGATACCAATAACCCGTTGATTATACCGGTAAGCGCTCCAACAAGCACGGCCATCAAGAAGGCAAGCGGAATCGGCACATTCGCTTTAAGCATGGTCCCGAGGGTCACTCCTGTTAAAGCAACAACAGAGCCAACACCCAGGTCAATTCCTCCTGTTAGAATTACCATGGTAACACCAACAGCAACTGTAATATTTATCGAGGTTTGGAGAAGTACATTCAAGAGGTTCCTAGATGTCAAGAAAACCGGAGAAAGAAAGGACATAACTATTCCCATAGCTAAAAGAATAACTATGATGACAAAATACTGCGATACCAGTAAATCTCTAAATGAACTCTTGCCAATCTGCTTACTATCGGAACTTACATCAACATTAGACATCTAGTTTAATCCCCCTTCTCCGAGAGCTAGCTGCATAACGAATTCCTGGGTTGCTTGCTCTCTTTCAACCTCTCCTGCAATAATTCCTTCGCGCATGATTATTATTCTGTCGCACAATCCCAAGATTTCCGGGAGTTCAGAAGAAACAACAATAACTCCTATACCGTCAGCAACAAGTCTATTTATTAGATCGTATATTTCTGACTTAGCTCCAACATCAATTCCTCTTGTTGGCTCGTCAAAAATCAGCAATTTTGATTCAGAGAACAGGCTTTTCGCCAAAACACATTTCTGCTGATTGCCCCCACTTAAAAATTTAACCAATCTACGAATGCTGGGTGTTTTTATGCTTAATTCTTCCTTATAACGGTTAACTGCCTCTCTTTCTTTTTTCCCAGATATTTTTAAGACACTCGAAATCCGTTCTAGTTTTGGAAGAGTTATATTTTGGCAAACAGACATTTGCAAGATTAATCCTTGATCCTTACGGTTTTCTGGAAGAAGGTACATCCCTGATGCAATCAATTTTGACGGGGCATTCTTCTTAATTTTCTCACCATCAAACCAAATCATGCCTTCATCATATGGATCCGCGCCGAAAATAGCTCTCATAACTTCCGTTCGTCCTGAACCGACTAATCCAGAAAAGCCAAGCACCTCACCTTGGTATAAGGAAAAGCTGATGTTTTCAAATACTCCTTTTCTGCTCAGACTGGAGACCTTTAGAATTTCCTTTCCCTTTTCGGTTTTAACCTTCGGTATCCAATCCTCAAGCTTTCGCCCAACCATAAGAGCAACAAGCTCATTCCTGGAAACCTCATTTGTACTTTCTAAAGTCCGTACTTTAGTGCCATCACGCAATATCGTTATCCGATCTCCAATTTCAAATATTTCATCAAGACGGTGAGATATATAAACAATACTCACCCCGTTTTCCTTAAGGTATCTAATTACATCAAACAGTTTATCAACCTCATCACCCGATAAGGCTGCTGTGGGTTCGTCCATAATGATTATTTTTGCACCACTGGATAGAGCCTTACTGATTTCCACGACTTGCTGCTGGGCAACTGTTAATGAACTGATTTTCGCGGCGGGTGAAATATTAACTCCCAATTTGCTCAAATATTCTTTCGATTGCTCCCTCATTTTTGCTTTGTCAATCATTCCCCGCTTCTTAAATGACTTTTCTGAACCCAGGAATATATTCGCCGCAACTGATAAATTTGGACAGAGATTGAATTCTTGATATATTGTTGCGAAGCCGAGCTCATGTGCCTTCCCGGGAGAATCTAACACCACTGGTTCTCCATCAATTGTGATGGTTCCTGAATCTTCTCTTAAAGCCCCACTCAAAATTTTTATAAGCGTCGATTTACCTGCTCCGTTCTCCCCCAAAATACAATGTACTTCGGATTTCCGCAGATCAAAATCAACACCCTTAAGTGCTTGTACACCAGGAAATGACTTACTAATATTTTTCATTACCAAAAAAGGTTTCTGATCCATTTTGTTCCCTCACTTAACCTTCTTTTTCGATTCGGAAAGAACCCAATTTCTTTCTATCTATTTTTTATGGAGATATTGGACGTACTGTAGATAACTTTCTGTATCATCCAAATCTACTAGTTCTGGTTGATTTTCACTCAGCTTGCTCTTCAACTTCCGAACTTCTAATCCTGTTGGCATTGCTGAAGATGTACCTTCACTCATTGTACTTATTCCTGAAGCTAAAACAGCAAATTTAACGGCATCTCTTATATTTTCTCCACTTTCAAGTGCAACAGCCAGCGCTGAATTGAAACTATCCCCAGCACCAGTTGTATCTACAACCTCAAGCCCCTCAATTGGGAAAACAAAAAAACTCTCTGTATCAGAGAAGTATGCGCATCCGTTTTCTCCGAGTTTCAGAATGAGATTACTTCCTATACTCCTCTGGAAAAGGCGAGCGGCCTCTATCATCTCCTCTAATGATTTGTATTGTCTTCCTGAAAGAATAGAGAACTCACTTTCATTAGGCGTTAAGTAGGTCGCTTTTTCAATGCCTTCAAGCATAATAGGAACTGCAGGCGCAGGATCGAAAATTATAGGGCACTTATTTCCGTACTTTTCCAAAATATACAGATTTGTGCTCCATGGAATTTCCCCCTGAAGAAGAATAAGATCGGCTTTCGACAATATATGGGAATTTTGATCTATAAAGTCCTTATTAAGAGATCCGTTAGCTCCGGGATATATAATGATTCTATTGACGCCTAAATCATCAACTTCAATAAATGCCTGTCCAGAAAAATCGTCGGGACGATTTGCAAAAAGCGATATGTCGAATTCCGAAAGCTTATTAGAAAGAAAACCTCCTGCCCAATCATTCCCGAGAGAAGTCAAAAAACAACACTTAGAATTCAATTTTGCTACACCTATAGCCTGATTCGCGCCTTTTCCTCCTAGATACTGTTGCAAAAGACTCGCACTAGAGGTTTCGCCCTCTCTGGTCAAATGGTGCACCTTCAAAACTATATCGAAATTTGTACTTCCAACAACTACTATCATCTGCTCACTTCCTGAAATTAACGGCATTAGATACAATCATTCAAGAAAAGGTTTTCATAAGCTCTGCAAATCAAATCTACCTGCATTCTTCTTCGCTTGATTTGTCTAAGAATCGACCAGAACTATGAAAAGGTTTTCAGAAGCATCCCCCAAAAAATAGAATTTGTAACCTTAAAGATTGTGCACATTTATACTAGCATAATTGGCTTTAGATAAAGAACTCCAAATTTGCGTCTCCATAGCCCCCTGATTGCAAATAACCACGATTAGCCGTGATTATATCGATATTGTTCATGTTTTCGGTATACAAACCTCTTATAAGCTCTCGAATATTAACTTTTCCGGAAGATACGAAAGACTTAAAATGAGCTATTTGGATGGATTAATCCATGTGAGTAGATTGAATGTAAGATATCAATTAAGATGAAGAATCACAGATTTTTTGTAGGTTCGATAGATTGTTTACTGAACAGTAGTTTAATACTTTTTCGTTGAAGCGACCACACTCAAGCTTTAAGCTTCTTATTAGGAGCATTTGTGGACTTTCTCACAATCAAACTGACAGGAAGCACTTTTGTAACTGGTCTCTTCCTCTTGCCGAAAATAAACTCAAGAAGAAGCTTAGCTCCGGTAGCTCCAAGTTCATAGGAAGATTGTTGAACGGTAGTAAGAGGGGGGTCATAATGTGCTGCCAGAAAATTGTCATCGAATCCCGTAACAGATATATCTTGCGGAACTTTCAAACCTTTTTTGATGCATGAATCAATGACACCAAAAGCTAGCAGATCGTTTCCACAAATAATTATGCTGGGTAATGGGAATTTCTCTGAAAGACTTTCAAATGAACTTACTCCACCTTCGTACGAAAAAGTTGAACTCTCGTAAACTACAGAAATGTCTGGATGAGTTTCTTCAAACTCTTTGATTGCTTCTAATCTTTCCCTCGCACTAGAAATCCCTGATTCTCCACCAATATACCAATAATCTCTATGCCCCAGGGAATAAGCAAGTTCTGCAATACTCTTCATTCCGGTTATATTATCACTTATCACAGACGAGAAACGCCCATCTTCAGTTCTGTCTAAAAAGACAACTGGTATATTTGTTGACTCAATAATCTTTATGACCTTTTGACTTTCACCGGCGTGCATGAAAAGTAATCCATCAACTCTCTTACTAAGTAAGTTGTTTACTTCTTCAATTTCCAAGCTTATATTTCCGTCTGAGTTGTAAATCATGGGTGTTATTCCCGCTTTGTGAAGAATGTCGCCTGCACCTCTTATTACACTTGGAAAGAATGGATTTGTTATATCTGGTATTATTACTCCAACAGTTGAAGTAGTCATATTTCTTAGGCCTCGAGCAAGATCATTCGGTTTGTATCCAAGGATTTTAACCGCTTCAAGGACCTTCTTACGCTTTATTTCCGATACTTTCGCACTTTTGTTTATTACTCTAGAGACTGTCGATATTGAAACGCCCGCTCGTTTAGCTACTTCCTTTATTCCCATTTTGGTACACCTCTGTTGAACTAATAAACAAAATCAATTATATTTATAATTCACCAATTTTAATCATTCTCATGTAAGTATAACAGTTAATTACAGTTAAAACAGGAGTGTTTTACGATGCTGCTGTCATCCAAAAAGGTTCCCGCTTGTTCTTCTACCTCTAGTTGATATATGCAGCTTGCCACCTAATGCTTCAGAGATTGCGTTCATAGATTTGAACGAAGGGTTATGCTTTCCAATTTCCAATAGGGCAATTGTGCTTGAGGGAATTCCTGAAACTTCACTTAGTTTCGTTTGAGAGTATTTGCGCTTAATGCGCAAATCAATGATCTCATTAACGAAGTCGTATAAGGAACCTAGCTGATTTTCAGCTTTTTGGAAGCCCTCACAATTTTTCAACAATTCAAATAGTTCTTTATACTTGAATATTTCAGAGGCTTCTTTTTTAGACGATGAGTTTATGGAAACTTTTATACTTCTTTCTAGACGCCTCTCCGATTCTTCTAAAAGTTTCTGAATTGCATTTCTATTTGTATTCTCCAAGAAATCCAATAAGAAAATCGTCTTGCTAGTACGGTAGGCTCCCATAACGAAAATTGGGGTTGTCTCAAGAACAGCTGAACGATCTCTATATTCAAAAATGTAAATCCGATTATGATTGACGATGTATCTACTTACCCATTCTGCTGTAATTCCTCTTCCTCCCAGCAATCTTTCAAAGAAGAATTTAATAATTCTATGGGTGGCTTCATAATCTTGCGTATATAGTTGCTCAAGCAATTTGATGAAGTCGTTTCTACTAGGTCCCAAAGAAACAGAATATCCTTTCCAGAGTACGAAATTCATAGTCTCTCCTTTCAAATAAATATCTGATTGCTACGTAAATAGATCGTACTCCATAAGTACCTATTGATCAACAGTTCGTAAATCCTCCCAAAGAATATCCTCGTGTTATTGTTTGATACTTTATTCACTTATTGGGCTCTAGGAAACAGAGCTGAAAAAACTCTTGTATTATTCTGATGACTCAAATACATCAAACCCATATATAAAATTTGACAAAATAATGAAACTATGTAATACCTTGGGTGTAATGTGTGTTATGAAATTTGCTATAAGTGTTTCTGGCAAAATAGAAATACATAGAACGGACAAATAAAAATACATAAGAGTCATTGCCAGCGATCCGGGGAAAGAATACCCTTTAGTTGTGACCAAACAATTAGAGGGGAGATAAGGAGTGGATGCTAACAATGACTCAAGCACATCATATCAAATATCTGTACGAAGTAGAGAACAAATCCCTGAATTCAATCTCAAAGGAAACTGGTTTTGACTTTAGAACTGTTAAGAAGTATGTTGAAAAGCAAGACTGGAACGAAAGGCAGACAAGGAATAAACCTTCGAAGATAGAGTCAGTTAAAGAGATCATAGATGGGATTCTGATCCAAGACATGAAGCATCCCAGAAAGCAAAGACACACAGCAGTAAGAATATACCAAAGACTCCTGGAAGAATATCCTGACAAACTTCAGGTAAAGGAAAGGACCGTGAGAAGATACGTTTCTCAGAAAAAGAAGGAGCTTTACGGTCAGATGGGATACCTTCCTCTCAAACATCCCGGAGGAGAAGCCCAGGCAGATTTCGGAGAAGTACTGGTCATTGAAAAAGGCAAAGAGAAGAAGTTCTACACATTCAACCTGTCTTTCCCGTTCAGTAATTCCTCATATGTTCAGCTTTTTAAGAGTACAAACACCGAATCACTTCTTACAGGGCTGAAAGTTGTTTTCGAGTATATGGACAGGGTACCGAAAGTAATCTGGTTCGACAACCTCTCCAGTGCCGTAATAAGCATACTTAAGAACGGGGAGAGAGTGCTGACGGATAGATTTCAGAGGTTTGCCCTTCATTATGGATTCAAGGCAAGCTTTTGTAATCCCAATAGCGGTCATGAGAAAGGCAACATTGAAAACAAAGTCGGCTACAACAGGAGGAACTTCTTCGTTCCCATTCCAAGTTTCGACTCGATTGAAGATTTCAACAGAGAACTCTTGAAAGTCTCGGACGAAGACATGAGGAGGAACCACTACAAGAAAGATGTTCTCATCTCGAAACTCTTTGAAGAAGAGCGGGATAGGATGAACGAACTACCTGTCACACCGTTCGAAGTCTCGAAACTGCTTAGCGTAAAGGCAAACAAATACGGGATAGTCACCTTCGAGAAGAACAGGTACTCTACTGCACCGGAACTATCCTTGAGAGAGTTATGGTTAAGGGCAGACGCTTTCACAGTAACGATACTGGACGAGAGATACGAAAGGGTCGTAACTCATGCGAGGTTGTACGGAGAGAAGCAGGAAGCATTCAATTGGTATCTTTATCTGCCGACGATAGTAAAAAGGCCGAATGCGTTGAAATACGTGGCCTTCTACGACCAGCTACCAGTTCAATGGAAAGAGTTCTTTGAAAGAAGCGATAGAGAAGGTAAGAAAGCCGGATTAAAGTTACTGAGCAAGATGTTGAGCGAGAGCGATATGGCCACTGCAACGAGGGCACTTATTGAAAGCGATGGAGAGATCGATTCAATACTTGTCACTTACCACCGTCTCACTCAGCCTCAGATAGGAGAAGTATCGCTCTCTGAAGACATACCTCAACTGAACTATGAAGCGGACCTAAGTGTATATGACGGCTTACTTGGAAGTGCAAAATGAAGGAACTCATATCCGACTACTGCAAGAAGCTAAGACTTGGGAAAAGCATAGTCACTAACTATCTGGAAATTGAAGCGAAAAGTCACGAAGAGTTTCTGGTGAAGCTTCTTCAACTGGAGGTAGAGAACAGAAACACTGCAAGAAAGAACCGGTACCTGAAGCAGGCGAAGTTCGAGATAGTAAAGAGCTTCGAGGGATATGATTTCGAGAATGTTCAGATACCGGAGAGCATAACGGTCGAAGCCCTTAAGAATGGAGAGTTCATTGAGAGAGAAGAGAACCTCATCTTGTACGGACCCGTAGGTACTGGAAAAACTCATCTGGCAACTGCCGTGGGTGTTCAGGCCTGTTCGAAGGAGAAGAAGGTCAGGTTCTTCAGGACAGTTACTCTCGTTAACGAACTCATCCAGGCCAAAGAAGAAGGGAGACTTGGCAGATTACTCAAGCAACTAAACAAACTCGACCTTCTAATATGTGACGAGTGGGGATACATACCTCTTGACAGAGAAGGCTCGCAACTGCTCTTCCAATTGATCGCAGACTGTTATGAGAAAAGGAGCGTGATAATAACCACAAATCTTGAATTCAGCAAGTGGAACGGCATATTCTACGACGACAAACTGACAAGCGCAATAATTGACAGACTAGTTCATCATTGTCATTTGATCGTTTTCACAGGAAGAAGTTACAGATTGGAGCACTCTAACATTAGAGGCTAAACAGTTAATCCCGGGTTCTGAATTTTTATCTGGCCAAGTACTGTATTTACTAGTTGCCAAAAACATATAAGCAATCTGGTTTCTTCACTCGATTGCTTATTTGTTAACTACGAAGAAAGTTTAAGTAGTTTTCACTAATAGGAACACAAATCTCGTTCTATATTTTCCTGATTCTAGCTCTCATTCCTCCAGCCTCGCGCGCATAAAGGCGTCTTCGGGACCGGAGATGGGTAGTCCAAAGGAACCGTTATTATCCTGAAGGACATAGAACCTCCAGTCTCTCCTGAGTCTCCTCGCGCTCGCGGGCTACTCAGTGCCCGGCGCTAGAAGCCTTACCAAAGGGTAAGAATGTAAAAGGCTATAGTGTAATCAGGGCACCGTCCTTGCAATACGAAAACCCACGTTACTACCCACGTCATCAGGGGCAAAGCCGCCGCGATCCACTACCCGCGAATCCATCACATTGCTGCTCCAACCACCACCACGAACTACCCGGTAGGAACCAGGTGTATAGTTATACGGAGGGGATTTATATTTGCATTTAAAATAACGCTGTACCTGTTCCAGGTATACCTATTTGAGGAATACCTTCTTTCGGTATACCAATTTTTGATATAGCAATTTCTGATAGACCAGATTTTGCTATATCAAATTTTGGTATGCCGACTTTTCCAGGCGGTAATTGATGATTAGTTCGAAATACGCTTCTACAAAGGATAATTAGCCAATAAAGCGACAAATAAACAAACCGATTTACGCGCGCGTATTATGACTAATCTTAGAAGAACAGAAGACAGGAATAGAATCTCATAGTCCGAAGCTTGATTTATAGATAAACAATAGCAAGAACAATAAATTTAAAAAGATGGAAAAAGCACAAAAGAACGCTTCTTTAAGTTTTTTTTAAATACTCCAGGGATCGCCGTCAGACCTAGCCCATTTGGGGTTTATATCAGCAGGTCAAAATTAGAAGTTATAAACAGCTATAATTGTTGTTCTAAAACACTAATAGAAGCTTTGGAAAAAACATTGCAATTTTCTCGGATTGATAACTCAAAGCGCGATCGGGTTAATATGAAGCAACTCATTAATGACAAGACGCGTTGTTATAAGAAAACTTGATTCATCCTATTAGGTCATCCGAAGGTCTACGCGATTTAAAACCATTTTTTGCCAAGAATTCTTCGGTTGCTTTTGGCGTAAAAACGAAGAACTCTATAATTTCTTTCCTAACCTTTTCAATGTTATTGGCATTAACCTCTTTTACTTCAGTAATACCAGGAAAGGCCTTAACCAAATCATGGATATCTTTAGCTCCAAACAAAGCTACTTTTTGAGGATCCTCACATAGGCGCGAACAAGTCCCCAACTCCTCCAAACATTTGTCATGCTCATTAATGGTAAGATTCAAGTCCCAACCTTCGTTTAATGCTTTTTCCAAGAAGACCCATTTATTCTTTGTAGCCTTTGCAGCAGTATAATTTATTGCTTCAATAACCGTTTCTTCCACTTTTTGAGCTCTTGCAGGTATTTTGTTGCCGTACGTCGTGTCTGAAAACATCTTTGCAAGAGAAAATATGAACTTCTTTGACATTTGTTGAGTATCAAATCCCTTCAACTTAGCAAACACAAGTATTTGCTTTAGAGAACTGTACGATGAAAAATACAACAGCTGTTTTCCTACTGATGTTCCATCTATGGAACTTTCTTCCATAGATAACCCATTATTCTGTTTGTCAGTTAGTTTATATATATTTTTACTTACTAACATAACATACATATAGGGATCCATAGACTTTTCTTCCATAGAACGAATAGCAAACAAATGATTGATAAGTGCTTTAGTTTGAATATTAAGTGATTTGGCTATAATGAAATTATCTAATGCCTTTTCGATAGAAGCTTTACTCTTATTCGTCTTGCTTAGAGACAGCTTGTGATCAATCCAACCCTTTTGTACCAAAGACTGGACAGTTTTCCCAGCCCACTTGTATGAAATGTTGAGATGGGACTTGATATCGCTATTAGTAATTGTAACTATATGAGAGCTCTCCAGAAGGGCGCGATCAAAGATGTGTTCTAAGACTAATTTTTCATTTGCGTTTAGTCCAGTTTGACTTCTAACAAACGTCGGAAAATTTCTCAATGTGTATAATGCAATTTGCCAGTCGAGCGTTAGATTAGAGGGATCATCTAGGGAATGTTGTTCTATAGACGTATGTTCATGTATGGAACGTTCTACTATAGACGGTTGTTCCTGTGCTGCATTATGTTCCATAGACGTATGTTCCATAGACTGATCTTCTATAGACGTTGATTCTACACTAGACACTACATCTATAGACGTTGATTCCATAGTAGTATGTTCCATAGAACTATCTTCCATAGAGGGTTTATCAAATACATTCTTTGAATCGCCATCAGGTTTTTTTGTTTTAACTCGTTTATCATCTATATTAGTGGGTTTAGAATCAGGAGTTTCAGACTTGGGGACTCCCCAAATGGATGCTACATCCTTCTCATATGATTCAGCTTTTGAGAGTAGACGTGCTTGTTCAACCCCGATCTGATTAACATTCTCACTCGAGTGGAGAATCTCGTCCAAAGTTGTATCCTTCTTTTTCTTTTTTTTGTCTGTCATTACATTCATCCCTTATGGAAAACAACAGGGTTTTCGATACGATTAAATAGCTCACCAAGTAGATCAATGAGTATATTTCGATGGTCAACAGCAATGTTGTGAAGTAAATTCCTGCGAGCAGCTATGTTCTCCACCATTCGTGATGACGTGGGAATTATAGTATCAAAAGAGAAACTGTCGTATTCCTTCTGAATTGCCTTTAGTAAAGAGGTTTGAAGTCGATAGCGCTTATCATACGCGTTAACTAACAGTCCAAGCACATTCAATCCTGGGTTTTGACTCTTCTTTGCTGTAACTAGAAATGTAAGCATGTTGCTGACGCCTAAAAGAGCATGTTTCGTTAGGGTCAGAGGAATGAGGATATTGTCGGCTGCGACAACAGCATTTTGAGTAAAAATACCGAGTGATGGAGGTGTATCAATAATTATTAGGCCATAATTGTCTCTTACCCTATCAATCGCATCCTTCAGTCTCGTTCTTCCGTCAATCTGAGAGGGAAGCGTGTTGCTTATGCTTTCTAGTTTAATCGAAGACGGTACTACAACAATATTCTTATGCTTAGGAGAAGCTTGCAGGAGAGATAACCCGCTAGTGGTTTCAATGACTGAGGGATTCTCATACAATTCAAGAATATTTACGGGTACTTCAACAGGGTCAATACCAAGAGCTTCGGTTGTGTTAGCCTGAGGATCAGTATCGACAACAAGAATAGGTAATTTGCGCATGCTTTGGGGAAGTTTACTTGCATCGTTTTTCTGTAACCATGTAATAGTGCTAGCTACAGCAAGAGTCACAAGTGTTTTTCCAACTCCACCTTTATTATTTGCAATAGTTAATACAATGCCCATACTGAAGACCCTCCATCCCGCAATCTATGCTTTCAGTGGAAGTATATCACAAACCATTAGATATACATAACTGTTTATGATAATACGCAAACGTAGTGCTTAAAGAGCACACGGAAGATCAACAAACAAAATATTCGTTGTTTGAATAATTATAATATCATCAAATGTGAGGTAATCATCACAAACAATGAACGAAGGACTTGGTTTCATATCAATAAGAAAAGGAAATACGCCTGTAGAAAAGCGGAGTAGATCGATTTAAGGAGGAAGAAGCAAATAGCACATTCTGTGATAAAGGGAAACAATTCAATGATAGTTAACTTAAGGATATCTATGGATGTGTATTCTATAGTTGTATAGTCTATAGTTCTATGGACTTTTAATCTATAGATTGCTGTCAGCTTCTTTTGCCAGAATAGTTTCTTCAAGGGCTAACATATCAATAATCCTATCATCTTCAAATGAGTATAGAGAACCTTTTGCAAGGATTACGTGATCCACCATTCTGATACCCAGAATCTTACCAGCTTCTCTAATTGCATTGGTTGTAGTCTTGTCTTCTTCAGAAGGCGAAGGATCACCGCAAGGATGGTTATGCACCAGTATGACACCTGCGGCGGATCTCAGTATTGCAGGTCTGAATACTTCCCTTGGATGACATATACAGCTGTCCAGGATTCCTAAACTTACAAGGTCAATTCCAACAATATTCAGCTTCGTACTGAGAGATACAACTTTCATCATCTCTTGATCCAAACTAATCATGTCATGACATGCCCAATAGACCGATTCAGGCCGTTCAACACGATTATGGTGGATTTGACTCCTCATGTACTCCGGATAAAACCTGTTCATCAAATCGATCAAAGATTTGACAATGCAACCTGTTTCAGTTTCTAGATCAAACTCTTTCAATAGCATCTCACTTCTTACAGTGGAAAGGTCCTTCAAATACTCACCGACAATCTGTAGATCGTTTCTACTAAGCATAACAAACGCCTCCTAAAAATGGATTGACCTCACCAAAGTGAGGCCTAGTGAGTTTTTACGCCTTAGAAGGGGGTGGGGCTAAAATCTCACGACCCTATCTACAAGGCCAGAAACGCACATACTGGTATAGCCGCGGAAGCGCCTACATTTAGCTAATCAAGATTTTGGAGCTTATTAGGAAGCATTGGAGGCATAAAAAAACGGCCCCAAAGAAAGCCGCTAAAGTTAAAGGTCAAATAAACATTTATAGCAGATAGATTTAGTACATTTTAATCAATGAACACTTACCTGAGTATCAACTAATTATGTATACGTCTATGCAGCGATAACAGGCATTATATGCTGATTATAAATGATATTGTTGACAACTGGCATGGATAAAAGATTAGGCAATTTTATGTTGATTACAAAGTAACCTGTTTCATACTCTGAACGCGCGACTTGCCTGTTATAATACGCATTAATGGCGTAATACAACATATCCATATCGTCGGATGACAGATACTTAATATTGTGTTTATACTCATTGCAGCCATTTACTGAAAACAGCGAGTTATAGGTCTTCTTATCATTGTTGCCATAGACAGATGGAGTAAACGATGTTTTGAACACCTTGCTACCTAAAGAAGCGGAAAGGTTGTTTTCAATATTGTACAGCTCACATTTTTCTCTTGGATTGTTGTAGTCAACTGAAAGCGCAATGGCACAAAACGCGCGTGGTCTCTTTCTTTTGGCATCATAATATTTGCTATCAAAATTGGGATAACTATAGTAGTAATTGTCTTTTGCTGTCAATTTGAATACGCGTCTGAAGGCATCAAGTAATTCTTTCTGGTTAATTATTTTTCGGTCATCCTGGTATAAAGCACCAACCAAATGGTAGTGCAAGGTCCCGTTATAACTTTTTCCCTTAGCTGTACTTGGAACCAGAATTGATTTGAGATCATACCCTTCAGCCTTGAATCTTTTGGTAGTATGAGTAATAAAACTCTTGGCATTCTCGAAACTGGATTTAAGGTTGAATTTTTCATTGTGCAGAATTTTTTCGACAGGTTTGAAATTAATAGCAAAGTTAGGCTGTAAGTAATAAGCAGTCTGCATCGCTTTTTCTATTTCGTTGTAAGAATGATAATAATAGTTCGTGGCCAACCTTTTCATTGCAGAATAAGGTACGAAATGTTCAAGGTACTTCTTTTTACGCGCGCCACAATATTCAATCTGAAGTTTATCGCTCCAGGAACTCTTACCAATTGAAAAAGCCAAAGTTGCGTCTTCAATGAAACACAAACTGGACTTTTCTGAACGCGTCAAAGGCGGTCTGGATATGTTGAGTGCGCGATCTCCATCAGTTACCGTTACTCTGTAGACGTTCAGGTTTACCATTTGTTGTAGTTCGACAAATATACTTCTCAAATCAGAATGCTTTTTCGGCACCAATACCGGATCACCTTCTTTTATTTTATAATTAAGTATACCATTCAATTAGCGGTCAAAATGATTATAAATGTCGACTTTAATAAAGTCCGATAATCTCTATAAAAGCTAACCACAACACATTTTACTGAATTAAGATAATAATAATTTTTATACCAATTCCAATGATTTCAACTTTCGCGCGCGTTTCTCCTTTTCCTTGTTGTCCATGAGAGTTTTTATTTCTAAGTATTTATCATGCTTCCGATTTAGATAAATGGTAGCGTCATTGTAGATATAATCTGCAAACTTGACGCATTCAGCTTGTTTCATAATCCGAATAAAATGGTGGCCTTTTTTGTCAGTCTTATGTCTATGTTCAACGCCAATTTTTGAGAGCACTTCGCTGAGCCCCTCACACATCATTTTTGTCCCGTAATAACTTATCGTAAAGCCCTTTTTCTTGCTTATTGAAATACAGCCATCCCCATCGATTAATCCTCTAATGAAATGAGGCTCAAGGTCTTCCGTGAGCCACTCTGGCCAGGTGCGCGAGTAGGTCATATTTCCGCAAATACCAAGCGCAGCAATTTGTAGGCTGACAGTTTTGTTGTAGATGGCAAGTCTATATAAAGTCTGTGCATTTTCTCCCGCATAGCTATTCGCTGAGTTTTTCATAGCAACAATTCTGGCATTGGAACCTATTACTTCCCGTATTTTTATAAGTACATCAACACTATCTGCAGCAACATCGATCTTTGCCGTATAGCGTGGTAGATAATTGGAACCATCGGAGTAGAACCAGCCCATAGTATAGGCTTTCTCTTGAGTGTCTATTTTTTCGAAAAAGGACTCATCTGTTGTGTATTTTCTTTTTTTGACTTTTCTTTCACGGCCCTGGAGGCCCAATTCTTGCGTTAAGTGCGAGTATACTGTAGATTTGCTTATCCCGAGGGATTTTGCTATTTCACTTGCCTTGACACCATCTTTGTGCATTTGCACAATTTCATCAATTTCCTGTCTGGAGAGAATTCTTTTCAATTACAGTTACCTCCAATAAATTGCTAGATTTAGTTCCTTTATTAGAGATAACAAGTCTTCGTCTGTGGGATACAGGGGCTCTTGAAAATAGTTGTATTCAGCTATTCATGGCATATAAAGTGATTTATACATAAATGGAAAGGAATATCTTATTCGTCGAGAGATTCTTTTAGCCAAATAGAAACTTGCTGTATAGCGTCATAAAGAATTGAGTCCTTAAAAGGAGTCTTTTCTTAAGCAAACTGAAGCAAATGCTGATGAGCAACAACTCCTTGAAAATAGTTTTGCGATAATCAAATTGGAATATGGTAGCGTTTTGTGAAGCCAAACAAACTACGTTAGATAACAGTAAAAACGCTTCAAGGTCCGAATTGTGATAGTAATCATATGCTTTAAAAATGGCTAGAAGGTAGTTTTTGCGCGTATTCTAATAACTACTTCCAATATGAAAGGTAGTAGTCCATAATAATACTATAAAAATTGCTGCTTATACTTTTATACGATCTTTCCCTGAATTTTATTACCGGATATTTATCCGGATAGTTTGCAACCGCTATCAACCACATCACTTCACCCGGATCGATTATGGCCGCTATTTTATGCTCATAGTCTTTGATGTCAAAAAAGGAATCACACATTACTCCGTCTACTTCAAAGTGGCCTGGATATACAATCATTGCCTCATAACTAACATTAGCTATCATTAGCATCAAGCCGGCATTTCCCCCTGCAAACATATCTGTCTTGTGCCCTTCTATGGCGATACCACCGCTAAAATATCCTGAATCAATGAATACTTCTGGAATAGGTATAATAAGACCCATACATTCGCTGTCTTTGAAAACCAAAGCATCTGTTGATTTAATATAGTCCATATACTGATCAACAACCTCCGGCATACTCGGCGCCGCAACACCAATTAAAGCAATTAGAATCACCAACAAGCTTATTGTCGTCTTTTTCATTTAACGACCTCCTTCTCTTTATATACTAGTTTTAATGGATTGACTTGAGTTGGCTAATCTATTTATAATTAAGAATAAAGCAGGATTGTTGATAAGCGCTTTATGGATTATTGAAACCCTAAGTAATAGTTTTAATTAGGTATAATCGATAAATTTCTGTTCTTACTTGACCTTAAATGCGTCAGGCCACCCGCCATACTGCTCGATAACAACATCTATCTCATTCATTATTTTGATAGTTTCCTTTATGGCAACTATAATTTTCTGATAGTGAATAATATCTTCATCTGAAAGTGTGCGCCCCTTTCTGTCCTTAGCCTTGATGATTTCCTTTTTCTCCATTCCTTATGGTAACATTTATTTGGGCCTCTTTTCTGGTTCTTAGTCAATTCAATGCTACCACCATTGAATCTTTTGGAGACCCTCCTTTTCGAGACATCCTATTTGAATGGCCAAAACACAGAAATGAGGCTAATTTGACAAGGAGATCAGCTTGAATTTCAACAAAAGTGTTCTTGCTAAAATTGGGTTTATACTGATTTTCATAGGAATTCTTCTTCTCCTTATCTGGGTTGCAAAATATTATGACCCCCGTAGCCCATTGAAGTGGCCCCAAGTATGGAAATGATTCATAGACTCTTTTCGTACCTTCTAACCGAATACCATTCAGTTGGTTGCGTAAGAGCAATAGTGGTATAAAGGTTCTATCTTCATTGTCGATCCACATGAAGAGAGCCGAAAAACAATCTTCCCCAATTTAACAAAAGGCTATTATGTTAAATTCATCTATTCTCTCCAATGCCACTACCAGTAAAGGCTTCAATCGGATCTCTTCCTCCGATGCTATCTCTCTTCAGTTTTGTATTGTACTTAATATGTGATAATATCTAGTTATGTTAAATTATTGAATTACGACACGGAGGCCTCAAATGCCATCGGTTTACCTGGAAAAAGTGATGCCCGAGAACAATATGAAGAGATTCTATTTCATAAGTGACGAACATCAATATACCTTTACGGGGTACCCGGTTACTATCATTTTTGGCAGGATCTTCGAGCGCGCCACATTCGTGACCAAAATATTTCCGAGCGAATCTATGGCTACCAGATACTTGCGAAAGCAGCTCAGGATAAGGCATAGACACAATTATTCGGTGGTTAGACCGAGATATTTGAGGGATAGGCAAGACTCCAAACCGGTCCAGCTCGGGCTATTTCCCTTTTAATCGGCCCATTCTGCGTTTTTGGTGTTGCTAATACATATATGAAGGTCCGGGGAAAGAAAATGCGTCAGAGAGCGTTTTACGAGGTGATGTTATGAAGGAAGTCCAGCCGATACGAGATACGAAGAAAATCGATGCGATGAAGTCCATTATGAAGGGTGAATCCAACTACCGGGACCTGCTTTTGTTCGTTTTGGGAATAAATACAGGCCTTCGTATTTCAGATATCCTTGCACTCAAGTGGAGCAGCTTAATAAACGGTGGAGGTAGACTTCTGAAGGCCGGAGATCAGTTGAATGTAGTCGAGATAAAAACTAAGAAGATAAAAAGCTTTATGATAAACAGGTCAGTCGCGGAAGCTTTGAAACTCTACTACGATGCCCTGGCAAATGTGAACCCTGATGACCCAGTTTTCTCATCCCGCAAGACAGATGACGGCTCTCTGCAACCAATTACTCGCATAGCCGCCTGGCAGATGCTCAACAGGTACGCCAATATGGTGGGATTGAATGAGGGGATAGGTACGCATACACTTCGTAAGACCTTCGGTTATCACCTGTATAAGAAGGGTGTGGCCTTGGAGTACATTCAGAAGATGCTTAACCATTCTTCACCGGCTATTACCCTAAGGTATATTGGGATAACACAGGAGCAGTTAAATGATATCTATGTGGAGCTGAATCTTTAGCTAATATATTAGACTCCCGGATTTATTTCCATTTTTTATGTTTATCCTCATTTTGAATTGACACAATCAAATCATCTTCGTTAAATACTCAATACATACAGCAAACAGCCGACAATCAAAATAAACTGCCGGCTGTTTTCCAAAAGGAGGGTTGCAAGGTAAAAACGTCTGCTTTGTCTGGCTTTACTTGCTTCATGAACGGATCAATAAACGAAACTGAAACTAATGATCTTAAAGAACGTGAGGCTTAAATGAATAGAATGAAGAAACACATTATCTTAAGCCTCACTGAACATCAATCAATCGGTTAACGATTTAAACCTCTCAATAATTACTGTTCAAATTACCATTCTGGATTAACTGGATCTTCCGGAACCATCGTTACTAGTTCAACGAAAAGATCCCAGAATCTTTCTTCGTCCATCTTCCATAGAATATCTGCCTTCTGTGTCCCAGGTGCCTGTGTTCCTTCGCGTTTCCAGCTTACTGTTCTACCATAGTTGAGGCCGTAGTTTGTATCTACGTCTACCCAGCGTGTCTGAATTTCTGTGAACAGCGTTGGATCGATGACGTATGCAGCACTTAGCAAATCCCAAATACTGACTTCTCTGTCAGGATTTTCTTCAAACCTTGCACCATACATTTCATCCAACATTCTGGTTATAGGTGTGTTTGCAAGCTTTATCTGGTCGTGGGTTTCCTTTCTGTACTTATAGTACTGATCAACGTCCAAGGAATTGAACACCATTCTGTTCCATGGAGCTCGGTATACAGCGTGGGCAGCTTCAGGGTCATACCAGATGTTGTATTCAGCTGCAG